>NZ_JBHWDU010000185.1:0-4587 GCF_042734825.1 Kitasatospora sp. NPDC059648
ACCTGCTACCGGGCACTCCGGTGTCTACCCGGACGGGACTCCCACCCGTAAGCCTGGACCAGCTTTCAGGACGCAACATGCCCCCGATCCTACGGGCCGCCCCGACCGGCCTGTCCCCTGGCGTGGTGAACTGATGTCACATCAGAATGAGTGGCTTTGGCCGACGGACGGAAGGCGGCAACGACCATGGCGGTCCTGACAGTCAGCACAGTGGTGGAGGCTCCCGCGGAGCGGGTGTGGGAGCTGGTCGGGGACTTCCACGCCCTCGGCGACTGGCACCCCCACCTGCCGCCCAGCCGACTCGGCAACGGGCCCGAGGGCCACGCGATCGGCTCCGTCCGGGTCTTCGAGCTGCCCGACGGCGTCGTCCTGCACGAGACGCTGCTCGCCTACGACGCCGAGGCCCGCAGCTACACCTACAGCTTCCCCGACGGCACCTTCCACTTCGACGGCTACCGCGCCACCCTGCGGGTCACCCCGGTGACCGAACTGGCCGCCAGCTTCGTGGAGTGGAGCGTCAGGTACGACATCGAGGCCGAACACCGCAAGGACTCCACCGAACGCGTCCACGGCGTCTTCACCACCGGCCTCGCCGGCCTGCGCGAGCGCTTCGCGAGCTGAGCGGGCGGGGGCGGGTCGGCGAGCTGAGCGGGCCGAGCGGGTCCGGCGGGTGCTCGCCCCGCCGGACCCGCTCGGCGTTCCCATCGCCGTCGACGAACACCTGCTGATCTCGAAGGTCCGATGCCCTGCCAGGGTCCGAACCCGTGACGGAAAGGGCCCAGAAGCAGTACGAAGCGATGCGTGGACACTTCCACCGGGCCGCCGAACAGCACGGAATTCACACTCGCCCCCGCCCAGGAACTCCCGGTCGAGCGACTCAGCCGACTGGCCGGCGAACTGGCCCACCCGGCCTGGCGGCTGCGCCGCACGCCGCGACACCTCTACACCCCGCCCCGGCCGTCGGAAGCGGGTGAGGTCGTCGCCCACCACCGTGAGCTGCCGGCCCGGGCCGTCCGCGACGACCACGTGTGGTTCGGCTTCCAGGAGTTGTGCGAGGGCCGCACCTCCGTCACGGACTACCTAGCAGCCGCCGACCGCTTCCCCACCGTCGTCCTGGACGCCGTCCCACCGCTCACCGACGCGTCCCCCGACGGCCGCCGCACGCCAACCTGGTCGACGTCTGCTGCGACCGCGACATCCGCCTGATCCTCATCGGCGCCGACCCCCTCGCCGTCCTCCCCACCGACTCGACCCTCATGCGCGACGTCGACCGCACCGCCAGCCGCCTCGCCCTCCTCCGCCGGCCGGCCCGGGAGGCGGCCGCCCACTGAGCGGCGGACGCCGGCCTCATGCATCCGCACCAGGGCGAGGTGGTCATTGTTCAGCATCACCTGAGCCAGCCGGGCCGCGGCGTTGACCACCACGGGCCAGCCCGGGTCGTCCAGGAAGACCTCGTCGGGGGAACAGCCACCGACCGCGTCCTGCACCGCGCTGTAGGCGGCGCCGAGGCGCGCCATCAGCTCGACCTCCTCCTCGGTGCGAAGGCTCCCGCCCAGGAAGCGCGCGGGCTCGTGCGCATCGCAGAAGTCGTCGAAGAGCACGTGCACGGTGTAGTCGAGATCCTCGAACTCGTCCCGGTCGAGCCATACTTCCCGCTGCCAGGTCGGGCTGGCCAGGGCCACGACCGCCGGGACGACATGGAGCCGGAAGTTCGGGAGGGCGATGCCGTGATCAATCACGGGCAGAGACTACTGATCGCACTACCGGCCGGGCGCCCCTGACCTCAGACAACCAGCGGGAACCAGCCCGCCACCGAGGCAGCTGCGGCCAGCCATCCGAGAGCGACCGCCGTCCGGCCGCACTCAGGCCCCCGGGCCTGTTGGAACGCGGCGATCAGGGTGGCGACCGCCGCGACCGGCATGAAGAGGTAGGCGAGGTACCAGAACCAGCCGTCCAAGGGCAGCACCGCAAGGAATCCGGTGATCAGTAGCGGCACCCATACGGCGGCGACGGTGAAACCCGCCGCCGCACAGGCGACCCGGAAGCGGTCCTCGCGACGGCAGCAGACCGGCACCGTACAGACGACGGCGGTCAGCAGCCCGACCGCGGACAGAAGAACGAGCCGCAAACTGACCCCGTACGCCCCGGCGATGAGCACCAGCGGCACCCCGAACACCGCACACGCCATACCGGCCAACCACCGCGCACTTGCGGGAACCGCGGCCACCCGCCACCTCCTTTGAACGCGTTCAAATGCAGCACGCGGGGGCGGTGCGATCAGGTGGATTCGGACTCGCGGACGGCGGCGAGCACACGTTGGCGGACCGCAGCGGAGGCGTCAGGCGGCCGACGCGCCAACTCCGTTTCCAGGCACTGCCGTTCGGCACGCAGGAGGCGGCCGACCGGCGCGCGGGAACAGTGCCGGAACCACCAGTCGCGGAAGCGGTAGGTCACGCCGGCCCCCTTCACCGGTGTTCGCCCAGCTGATACGCAACTCCCAGTCACCGAAGGGGAGGGCGAGGTACGGGTTCACGGCGAGGTGGCGAATGACGCTGCGTTCGGCACAGGGGCCGGTGAGGGCGCGCTCCAGGATCTCGCGCTGGAGCGGGGACATCGGGCGGAAGCAGATCGAGTTCCAGAGGGATACAAGGCCGTCGGGGCTGAGGGTGCGGACCGACGGGGGCCTCACCCCGGGGACTTCGACGCGGATCTCGTGGTCGGCCCTCACGCGGCCACCTCGCCCCAGACGATCTTGCCCACGGGTCGGCGCGGGGAGCAGCCCCAGCGCTTGGTGAGGGAGTCGACGAGGTGGAGCCCTCGCCCGGTCTCGCCGTCGAGACCGGGCGAGGAGAGGGCGGGGCGGCGGTCACCCCGGGCGTCGTGGACCTCGATACGGAGGCGGGTGGGGTCGACGTCGAGTGCGAAGTAGATGAGGTGGCCGATCGGGGTGCCGTGCAGGACGGCGTTGGTGACGAACTCGGTGGTGACGACGAGCCCGGAGTCGAGGAAGCGGTCCCCGTTCGGGGTGGAGGAGAGGAGGACGGAGAGCCGATGGCGGGCGATCGCGGGCGAGCGGCGGCTGCGCGGGAGCCAGATGGCGGAGGAGTTTCGAGACATGGCGAAGTCACTTTCCAGAGAAGGGTTGAAGCCATGCGACGACCGGGCGAAGGCAAGGAAATGCCCGGCAGTAGATCCGCTCCGATCACTCAGGAAACTCGAAGGGCTACTCGCTGTAGCATGTGCTGCGATAGCTTCGTTGCGCAAGCGCATCGTCGCGCAATTGCGCAGAGCCGCAAGACTCTTGTGATCAATTGGGGAGGTGGCAGACTGTGACTCGACGTCAACCAAGAGGGAGCGACGAGCATGGACAGTCCAACCGTGCTGCGCCGTAGGCTTGGCTCCGAGCTGCGACGATTGCGCGATCGGGCTGGGCTTCAGGCCAAGGCCGTTGCGGACGAGCTCGGGTTCAGCGCGACAAAGGTGTCGCGGATCGAGTCCGGTCAGACGACGCTGAAGGAATCCGACGTTCGCGCGATGCTCGAACTGTACGGCGTCAGCGACGAGGCCGAACTGCGCCAGTTCATCTCTCTGACCCGCCGCAGTACGCAACGCGGCTGGTGGCACGACTACGGCGACACACTGCCGGATTGGTTCCAGACCTACGTCGGTCTGGAGGCTGACGCTGCACGAATCCGGTCACACGAGACAGAGTTGATTCCCGGGCTGTTTCAGACGCCCGACTACTCTCGTGCAATCTTCCGTGCCTCCCTCGCCGGACAGGACGGCGACATAGAGGGCACGATCGGTCGACGGTCGCGGCTCAGGATGCAGCGACAGGAGATTCTCCGCCGACCGAACCCACCCGAGATCCACGCGGTTCTCAACGAGGCCGCGTTGATCCGCCCGGTCGGAAGCCCCGGCGTCATGCACGAGCAGATCCTGCATCTGTTGAAGCTCGCAGCAGAGCCCAGCATCTCCATCCAGGTACTGCCACTCAGCGCCGGTGCTCACGCAGCGATGAGCATGCCGTTCCACCTTCTCTCCTTCGCGGACGTGCCGGGTCAGATCGTTTATGTCGAAGCACTGACCAGCAGCCTCTACTTGGAGCGGGAATCCGACATCGCGCGCCACGAGTTCGTCTTCGAGCAACTGGCCAAGACCGCGATGACTCCCCAGGATTCCGCTGCGTGGATGAATCAGCTACTGAAGGAGAGATATCGAAATGACAGCTGACCTGACATGGCGCAAGAGCAGCTACAGCGGCGGCGAAGGCGGCAACTGCATCGAGGTCGCCTCGACACTCCCGATCGCCAGGCGCAAGTCCAGCGCCAGCAATCCGAATGACAACTGCGTCGAAGTAGCCGACGGCATCACCGGTCTCATCCCGGTCCGCGACAGCAAGGACCCCCACGGCCCGGCCCTCGGCTTCTCCCCTGCGGCCTGGCGGGCCTTCGTCGCCGGCATCCGGGCCGGCGACTTCCCGACCGCCCCCTGACGCAAGCCACGGGCGGCCCCCCCCCCCCCCCCGGGGGCGGGGGGGTTTAAAAAAAGAAGCAGCCGGCGCAGGGAAGAGTGTTTTTAAAGGGG
>NZ_JBHWDU010000186.1:0-4586 GCF_042734825.1 Kitasatospora sp. NPDC059648
CACAATTTGAGTGAGCGAATAACCCGGCAGTCAATTGGCAGAGGCCCCGCGCATGCCGTGTCAAGCCGCGGGCACGGATCAGCCAAACAGTGGCCAGATCCCGGCCGTTGAGCGCTTAACAATTTTCGCAAAGCTTGCTACGCAGGCAGACTGGCATAGACCTTTGCGGGAGCGAGAGTGCTCGCGGTTCTCCCCGGAATTCCGGGCCAAACATGCGTCTGGCTGCCCGTCGCACGCCTGTGCTCAGCGTGCCGGGGTTCACCTGGGCACGGATCCCCGGACGGTCGCCCTGCCGGTGCCGCCGCTCAACGGATGTCGCTGGCATATGCCGGTGTGCGTGCTCATCCGCGCGCCCCCCGTCTGCTCCCATGCTCGACGCCAACCAGGCCGGTGTCAGCGACGGTTGACACTTCGCAGGGTTCCGCGCCCCACATCAGAAGCGCACCCCGGCTGTCAGGGAGCCGCCCTGCGGGCGCGGCCGACGGCTTCGGCGGGGAGGCCCCGCCTTCCGGGTGGGTCAACGACGCTGACGCAGGCTCCGACGTTCCGTCACCACCGCCGTCGTACGAACCGGCGTAACCAACCGGGGGTGCCCTGGCGTCACCAGCGGGAAGCGAGACCGATCGCCGGAGACGGGCCGCGCTCCCCGGCAGCACCTGCCGCCGATCGGATGATTTGGCGTCAGCTCATTGCGCGCTTGTCATCTCAATGGATTACTAGGAGCGTCCAATCCGGTGGGTCGCCCATCCTCTCCGGGAGTGGGGCGTCGGCCTGCCGTATGGCCGGTCACTACCGGTAGCGCCGTGGGTTCTCCTGGCAGAGGCGTGAACGATCCGCCCGCCCCCGCGACCGGCGACAGTCATCCAGGGCCGTCTCGCCCTCACGCCCGGAAGTAGCCCGGCCACCCACGTGGACCGGCCCGCCGGCGCCCGGTTCACCGCCTCGGCCACGTCCGGTTCGTCCTCGCCGGGGCCTGGTCCGAACCGCACCGCGCGTGGCTGTGACTCTTCCTGGGCACGCACGGTGCGCGGTTCACCTCACCCGCTCAAGGAGGCAGTCGTGCCCATCTCCCCCAACCAGGGATCGACCAGCGGCGGACAGACCGTCGTCATCACCGGCACCAACCTCGGTGGGGCCACGGCCGTGCACTTCGCTCCAAGCCGGCCACCATCACCGCCAACACGGCCGCCTCGGTCACCGTCACCACCCCCTCCAGCAGCGGGGTGGTCCAGGTGACCGTGACCACCCCGGGCGGCACCAGCAACCCGCTGAACTTCTACTACGTCGGCGCGCCGTTCAAGGCGCGCTCAGCGCCACCTCCGGGCCGCTGGCGGGCGGCAACGTCGTCACCATCACGGGTACCGGGCTGTCGACCGCCACCGCGGTGCACTTCGGGGCCAACACCGCCACGCCGACCGTCGTCAGCGACAGCGCCATCACTGTCGCCGTGCCCGCGGGCACGGCGGTCGGATCCGTCGGAGTGAGTGTGACCACCGCGGGCGGAACCAACAACGGCTTCACCTACACCTACGTGGACGTGCCCACCGTGACCGCTTTCGCTCCCACCTCGGGCCCGGCCTCCGGCGGCACCGCGGTGACCATCACCGGCACCTCCCTGAGCAGCACCGAGTCGGTCACCTTCGGTGGCCGGTCGGCCTCGTTCGTCGTCATCAACGACACCACCATCGCCGCCGTCGCACCGCCCACCGCCGACGGGGCCGCCGGACCGCCGACATCACGGTCACCAACGCGGCCGGAAGCGCGACCGCCGTGACCCCGTTCCAATACCTCTCGATCCCGGGGATCTGAGTCGGAAGACGGGCGTTGCCCCCCGCCGCGTCCCGGAAGCGATCCGGTACGTCGAGCACACCGGCGGGCGCTCCAGGCGCCACTTCCCGCGCGACTTGGCTCCATGGGAACCGCCGACGGATGCTCCGCCCGGCAGAAGGACGGGGCGTTCGCCCAAGCTCAACGGCCCTTTGGGGCGTGGCACGAGAACGGCCGTGATCCCGAGCCGGGCGCCAGTGCGCTGGATTCCCGGAGCGTCAGGACGAGCCGTGCCGTGCCGGTGCAGGAGACCGGGGACAGGTGACACGCATTCGGCTGTTGCCCGATGGACTGCCGGATGACGTTCCCGGCACGCCGGGCCATGACGAAGCCCGGTCATGCGCGCCGCGATCGACCGGGGACCACGCACGGCGTTCACGGCTACGGCGTGCCGGACGTCGCCGCCCGCGTCGGGATTCCGGCCGTGGGCCGGGCGTTTGTACTTTCGTCGGTGACCGGCCCTTATGAGCGGCTGTCGCTGACCGTGCCGGCGTGCAGAGGTGGACTCGCTTGAAGCGCCGTCAGGGGAGTTTCGCGCATTCCGGCTCCGTTCCGACTCTGTCCACTCTTCTTCCGGTCCGCCCGCAGGAGATCCCGCGATGGGGAAAAGGGAGGAGGGAAGAAGCAGACCGACCGACAGATGGGGAGAGTCGGGCGGCCGCCTCGCCCCGGCCCGGCCCGCAGAGCGTCCGACGGTACGGCCCGTCCGAGCCCGCTCCCGGACGGTTCGGGGAGGGCGGCGAACCCGCCGCGGAGCACGCCCAGGTGCAGCGGGTCGCCGTGATCCGGACCCGCGCACGCGAGGTCGTCGGCTTCGGTCCACACTGGCGGGCGACGGCACCGCGGGACTTCACGGCGGCAGCGTCACCGTCGGTGCGCCGGGTCGGCCGATGAACCAGCTTCCGGTGGTTGCGACTTGGATGGGACCGAGCAGCCGTCCTGGGTCGGCGTCCGCCGCGGGGGCGCGACTCCAGAGATTCACTTCCACGAGAGCGGAGACGGCGGCCGCTCGGGTGTCGATCGTGCCCGGCCTCCGAGCCCCGGCCGGAGGCTTGGCGCGGTGCGTCCGGGCTGGGATCGAGCAATTCCGAACGGCAGAGGGTGGGGAATTCCGTCCATCCGCGGCCGAGCCGTCTCTTGGCCGCGGACACGGAAGTCGCGATCTCTGCCGGGTGAGGAATAAGCACGCAAATCCAGCACGGGCAGGTCTGATTTCGCTGATCAGCCTCAGCCGTGACGCTATGGCGCAGGCCGTTTTCCGGATTGCGGAAGATCGTCGGACACTGCGCCAAGCGGGTGAATGCGGACCAAAAGGCTTGTCCCGATTTCACCGCTCTGGATTACTTTTCTGTATCCAACCGGCGGGCCGCCCATCCCTCCCGGGGGAACGTGCAGCCGGCGCCCGCCGTGCTTCAGGCGGCGGTGGCGTCCGGCTCGCGATGGGCACCCCCGTGGAGGATCTGGATCCATCTGCCGGCGCCGCCTCAGCGGTGCCGGCAGATGCGGCGGCTTACATACGCCAGGAGGCGTCATGCAAGCAATCCAAAGGTTCCGAAAGGTACTGGATGCGGCGACCGGACGGTCTGCCGACTCCTCTTCCTCGTACCGTCGAACGACGACGTCAGCGCTGTGGAGCTGGGGGCTTCTGTTGGGGTGGTACTTACCCACGGTGGTGGCAGGAAGTCAGCCCGCGCGCGAGCCGTCGACGACGGAACGCATGACCCCAGCCCCCCACGGCCAGGTTTTCGAGCCGGATTCCAGCAGGATGCGCTCGGCCGAGTCCGTCCGTGGACAGCGCAGGCGGCGCCGGGGGCGGAACGGCCGAGAGCGGCGTTGCGGCCGCAAGGACAGGCGTCCCGACCACGGCGACCCGGGCAAACGGCGGTGAACTCCTCCACGGGGGCGAACAGGCCGTACCGTGAGGGCTCATGTGGGTCAACGGCACTGCCGGGCCACTTGTCATAGCGTCAGACCACGTCGTAGCTCGACTGCCCACGAGTCGGACGACGAGCGCGCCGCTGGGCCGAGCGTCGTCGTGCCGATCACTCGGGACCCGGGGGATTCACCACCGAGGGGACCCGGGCGAGCCGCTCACCCGCGTCCCGCCGCCCGGACTCTGCTGACCGTCGGCCCGCGCCCTTGCTCGACGCGGCGGTCGGGCCTCGGCACAAGCCCCGGCTCACCACCCCTGACGAGCCCCGGTCGATGTTCCCTCCGTCGGCCGGGGCTCCCCGCCTCGGCGCCCGTCGTGCCCCCGGGCGGATAGCCGACGCTCCAGGCGCCTCGCGCACGCACGACATCCGTCACCTCGGAGACTGTACAACCTATGGGGCAAGTCATGATTGATCACAATATTCCGGTGATCGATTCGGTCAGTCCGGCGGCGGGGGCGGCGGGGGCGGTGGTGACGCTGACCGGCTCCGGGTTCCCGGGAGCAACGGCGGTGCGGTTCGATGCCGTTGCCGCCCCGTCGTTCACGGTGGTCTCGGCGACGCAGATCACCGCGACGGCGCCGGCGGGCTCGGGCACGGTGCAGGTCACGGTGACCACCCCCGGAGGCACCAGCAACAACCTCGCCTACACCTACACCGCCCCACCGACGATCTAGGATCGCCACCTCTTCCGAGACCGGCGCGGACATCGGAATCCCACCCCGTCCGAGTACCTGACGAACAGTGAGCTCCGGCAGCCTCTGCTGCCGGAGCTCACTGTTTCTCCGCCGCATCCCCCCTACGGATGGCGGCGGTTCGGCCGCCGTC
>NZ_JBHWDU010000187.1:0-4352 GCF_042734825.1 Kitasatospora sp. NPDC059648
AGACGACACGACACCCCGTCCCTGCCGCCAAAACACCATCCCTATTCCTGACCAGCGGAAACGCACCCGTCACTCTCGGAAAGACAACGGCTTCTAACCGGTGGCCTTGCCGGGGGTATGGTCGGAGCCGAGTGGGGTGCCGGTGCCGGCGCGATGGTCGGCGGCGTCATCGGCATCGGCGCAGAGCGCGACGAGCGATCTTCGTCACCATTTACCGCACTCTCGCCGACTCCACGCGCTTGCCCACGATGTCCTGCTGGTCAAGCTCAAGTGCCATGGGTGACCGACCCCTGCTGGTCGCACCGACACGGCATTCGGACACTTCCGACACCTGGCTCCACCATCATCGCGCCCCACGGCGGGGCCCAGGCAGAACTCCTGGCAGAGGCCAACAAGTACGAGGACAGCCTCTGTCAGTCATCATCACCGACATGACCAGCAATGTGCAATCCCGAAGTTGCACATTGCTGGTTGCTGTGCAACTCTGGGGTTGCATTTGATGTTGACGACGGAGGAGTCCCTCATGAGTGAGGACCGAATCGAACGCGAAACCCTGATCGCGGCACCCCTGGAGCGGGTCTGGTCGCTGGTGGCTCAACCCGGGTTCTGGGTGGCCGACAAAGCGAGCCTGGCCGGTACCGTGGCCAAGGAGGGCGAGTCGATGGTGGCGAAGAACGCCGAGCACGGCGACTTCCCGGTGCGCGTGGAGAAGGTCGAACCGCCGACGTACCTGGCATACCGCTGGACCAGCGCGTTCCCCGGAGAAGAGCTGCGCGAGGACAACAGCACCCTCGTCGAGTTCACGTTGACCGCGGAAGGCGACCAGACGCGGCTGCGCGTCGTCGAGAGCGGGTTCGCGGCGCTGGCCGGGTCGGAGGAGCTGCGCAGTCAGAACCTGAAGGACCACAGCGAAGGCTGGCCCCTGGAGCTCGACGCGCTCAAGTCACGCGCCGAACAGCCCTCCGCGTGACCGAAGAACCTCCCGGTGCTGCCGAGGTCGTCGACAGCGTGCTCGGTGCGGTCGCCGACCCGACGCGACGTCAACTGCTCGACCTGCTCGCCGCGCAAGGCGAGGCCACTGCAACGACGCTCGCCGAACGACTTCCCATCTCGCGCCAGGCGGTGGTCAAGCACCTCGCCGTCCTGAACGCCGCCGGGTTGGTTTCGGGCAGCCGAGTCGGACGCGAGGTGCGGTACGCAGTGCGGCCTGCGGCATTGGACGCGACGGCACGGTGGATGGCCGCACTCGCGGCCGAATGGGACCGGCGGTTGGCGAACATCAAACGCGTCGCTGAGGCGGCGGAGCGGGATTCGAGTTCGAAACGCCCCCAATGAAGGGAAGCACCCTATGAACACGACAGCACTCCGCAGCGCCTATGACAGGTTGCTCGATGCGGCGGCCATCCCCGACCTCGGCGAGGCCGGCGATGGAGGATGGAACGCCGACCAGATATTGGCTCACCTCCTCAGCGTCGACGCCTCGATCGCAGCGGTTGCCATGGGCGTCGTCGCCGGCTCGCGGCCCACCTTCGACAACCGGGTCTCCCTCGACCGCTGGAACCTTGCCCGGATCATCGCCGAGCACTCGGGCCGGGCGGACCTCATAGATCATGTCCGGAGCCAGGCCACCGTCCTGTGCGACATCGCCGACCGGCTCAACGCGGAAGCCGCCTCGGTTCTGGTGCCGTCACTCCTCCTGTCCAACGACGCACCCGTGCTGGACCAGCCGATTCCGCTGGGGCGCCTCATCGATGGCCTCGCCGAAGACCATGTGCCCGCGCATACGCAACAACTCCTCGATCTTCGCACTGAACATGCCTGAAAGGCAGTGCCGACCCGCCGCACGCCCGCACCCGCTCCAGCGGTGCGCCCAGGACCACCAGCGCATCGTCCGCGGCGACTTCGACTACCACGGCCAGGTCCGCCGCCACCCCGAGCCGGGTCCTGACGCTGGCGGCCTCAGGATCCGGGTGGGCGCCCTCCACGACATCCCGTCCCACTCGATCGCCCGCAGTGCGGGTGTCGCCATGAGGGCGACCGTACTGGCTGATCACGCTGCCGACAGACGCACGGTCCTCCGGGCGCGGCGGGACACCGGTTTTCTTGCCGCTGGTGTGCCGCCGCACCTGGCGCTGGTGCCCGTGTGTGTGGGCCTGGGCGGCGAGCCCGTCGGCCGCCGCGAGAACGATCTTCGCCCGCACAGCCTGCCGGACCTGTGCGGTCACGGACGCTGCCAGCCGCCGCAGGCGCGCTCGCACCGGCTCGGCAAGTTCCACCACAACCGCTCTCGGAATCAGCTTGGTTGTGCAAGGCATAGGACTGTCCTGGCTACGCGCGCCTTGTGATCTGGAGCTATGCGAGGACCGCAGCGAGCGGGGAGCGGGGTGCGTGACCCAGCAGTTGACGCAGGTCACCGCCGATGCGAGACATGAACCCGGCGGCGATGGCGGAGTAGGTGCCCATCAGCATCGGCACCTGGAACGGTTCGGCGCCGGAAGCGGCGATGCGCGCACGGGCTTGGGCGAGTGTCTCCGGCTCGTAAGTGACGTGCGGCCCGTGCGCGCGGGCCAGGTCTGCGCCGCCGATGGCCTGCTCACCAACGAGTTCATAGATACGCCCTGCATGAGCGGGGGCCTCCACCGTCACACGTACCGCAGCTTCAGCCAGGTCCGCGCGTGCGACGGCTGCCAGGCTGCCCTCGCCGAGCGGGGCCGTGACCCGCCCGTTCGCCGACGGGGCCGCAAGCTCGGCCAGCAACTCCGCGTAGAGCCCGTTGCGCAGGCTGGTCCAGCCCATGGTGCTCTCCTGGAGTCGACGCTCGGTCCAGCGGTGTGGCAGGGCGTAGGTGAGGTGATCGCCATCGGCTGTCAGGCTCGTATAGACGACATGCCCGACACCGGCCTTCTTGGCGGCGTCGATGGCGGCGCCGTGCCGGGCTATGACGGTGTCGTCCTCGCCATAGCCTGCAGAGATCAGCAGCAGCACATCCACGCCCTCGAAGCCCTTCGTGAGAGCGGTGGGGTCGTCGAAGTCGATGCGGCGTACAGGCAGTGCGGCCTGGAGCTGGTGTGGATCGCGCGTTCCGAGGACAGTGTCGTCACGGCCGGCCAGCCGCTTGGCGATCAGCGTGCCCAGGGCGCCGGTAGCTCCAGTAACCAGGATCATCAAGGTCTTCCCGTTCCGGTAGGTTCTCTTCAGTAACCGGGATCATCCTGCGGGTTTGCGCCAGGGAGCGTAAGGAGGCACTTCCATGTCAGCAGGGCACACGGCGGTAACCACCCCGCCTGTCGTCAGTTGCGGTGATGAGCATGAGGACTGCGGAATCCGTGAGGTGCTAGACCGGATCGGAGACAAATGGTCGGTCCTGGTCATCGTCGAACTGGCCCAGGGCGTCCGCCGTTTCAGCCAGCTTCAGCGCGCCGTACCCGGTATCTCGCAGCGGATGCTCACGCTCACCGTGCGCCAGCTGGAACGCGACGGGCTGATCACCCGGACCGTGCACCCGACGGTGCCTCCGCAAGTTGAGTACGAGCTCACCATGATGGGTCGCAGCCTCACACATCTGGTGAAAGCCCTCGCTGACTGGTCGGCAGAACACCGCGATGCCATCGCGCGAGCACGCCAAGAATGGGATGCCGTATATCCCGACGCCGGAATCCGCTGACCGAATAACCTCCAGCACCTTGCCAGCCACGACGGCCACAGCCTGATCAACTGACCTTCTGGGCGCTGGCCTCCCCCAGGATTTGTTGGACCGTGTAGGCGGGGCACTCGCGGATGTGCCAGGTCTCGGTGGTGCCGGAGGTGCCGATCGCGAGAGTGCGGATGTCGCCGCTGTCCGGGCTCGCCTGACAGTCCTCGCAGTCGAGGCGGCGGGCGTTCAGCTGCTCGGCGTGGGATCGGTCACAGGGCACCGGTTCCTTCCCGTGCTGCGGACCGGGTGTGGGGCCCCGGCCCGGGAGCGCCTATCCAACGCCCGCCGAAGATCAAGATCAACACCTCTGGGCGGGCCCCGGCAACGCCACACCGAACCAGATCTTCGTCCCCAGGCCCGACGGCAGCCTCCACAACCCCGCATCCGGCCGCTGTGCCGGCCTCTCCAGCGGCGTCCCAACCAACGGCACCCGGCTGCAACTGTGGGACTGCAACGGCACCGCCGCCCAGAAGTGGACCGCTCTCGTGCGAAGCTGAACCCCAGAATGAGCCGATGAGCTGACCAAAAGGTGCCCCTGACCGGTCCTCGGCCAGGGGCACCTGTGAAGTTCCACCCTGGGGCTGGACACCTGGAGACTGGGACATGTGAGCCCAGAGGAAGCAGTTTCAGGTGGGAAGCAACAGCAACATGAGTAAGC
>NZ_JBHWDU010000188.1:0-4276 GCF_042734825.1 Kitasatospora sp. NPDC059648
GCCATCAACACCCTCCGCCAGGGCCACCCCGAAACCCGCACCACCACAGCAGCCCTCGCCACCCTCCACACCCACGGCCACCCCGTCACCTGGCCGATCCCCACGCCCTCCGGCGCCACCATCCGCACCGCCGATCTCCCCACCTACCCCTTCCAACGCGAGCGCTACTGGCTCAAGCCCGCCACCCGGTCCGCCGACCTGGCCTCCGCCGGACTGACCACGACCGACCACCCGCTGCTGGGCGCCGCCGTCGTCCTCCCCGACGGGACCAGGCTGTTCACCGGCCGCGTCTCTCCGAAGCAGCAGCCGTGGCTCCACGACCACGTGGTGTTCGGCACGGTCGTCCTGCCGGGCGTGGCCTTCCTCGACCTGCTCTCGTACGCCGGTGGGCAGGCCGGGTTCGGCCGGCTGGACGAACTGGTCCACCACGCGTTCCTGGCCGTACCTCCGCAGGGCGCGCGGGACGTGCAGATCACCGTCGGCACCCCGGACGAGACCGAGCGCTGCCCGTTCACCATGTACTCCCGACCGGCCGACGCCGCGCCGGAGGAGGCGTGGACCCGGCACGCCAGCGGGTACCTGGCCCGGGAGGTCGGGCAGCCGTCCTTCGACCTGTCCGTCTGGCCGCCGGCCGGGGCGACCCCGGTCGACATCGACGAGTTCTACCGGACGTTCATCAACCGCGGGTACGAGTACGGCCCGATGTTCCAGGGCTTCAGGGCCGGCTGGCGGCTCGGCGAGGACGTGTACGCCGAGATCGCGCTGCCGGACGACGGCGACGAGGAGAACTACGGCCTCCACCCGGCCCTGCTGGACTCCGCGCTGCACCCGCTGATGCTCTGGTACGGCTCCGAGGACGGCGTCCGGCTGCCGTTCTCCTGGAGCGGGGTCACCCTGCACGCGACCGGGGCCCGTCACGTGCGGGTGCACCTGTCCCGCCCAGAGCCGGACCTCGTCGCCCTGGAGATCGCCGACCGCTCCGGCGCCCCGGTGATGACCATCGAGGCGCTGGCCATGCGCCCGGTCGGCGCCGAGCAATTGGCCGCTGCCCGCACCAAGCAGCCGGACTCGCTCTACCGGGTGCAGTGGAGCCGGATCGCCGCCGGACCGGTCCGGCCGGCCGCACTGCCGTACGCCGTCCTCGGCGACAAGGACCTGGCCGACCGGCTGGTCCGGCTGGGCATCGCCGCGGAGGTGCACGACGGACCGGGCGCGCTCCAGTCGACGGTGCCTGCCGGAATCGCCGGCCTGCTGCTGCCGGTCGCGGCCTCCGAGGAGGGCGTCGTCGCCGGGGCGCACGCCACCGCGGCCGCCGTCCTGGCGACCGTCCAGGAGTTCCTGTCCGACGGACGACTGGCCGGAACCGTGCTGACCGTCCTCACCGAGGGCGCGATCGCCGCCCGGGACGACGAGGACGTGCCCGACCTCGCCGCCGCCGCCGTCTGGGGCCTGGTGCGCACCGCGCAGTCCGAGAACCCCGGCCGGATCGTCCTGGTCGACCACGACGGCGGCGACCCGTCCCTGCGCGCACTGCCCGCCGCCCTTGCCGGCGACGCCCCGCAGTTCGCGCTGCGCGCCGGCGAGCTGCTGGTGCCCCGGTTCGCCAAGGCCACCGTCACCGCCGGGACACCCGTTCCACTCGACCCGGCGGGCACCGTGCTGATCACCGGTGGCACCGGCACCCTCGGCGCGCTGATCGCCCGCCGGCTGGTGACCGGGCACGGCGTACGGCACCTGCTGCTCGTCGGCCGGCGCGGACCGGACGCTCCGGGAGCCGCCGAACTGGTCGCCGGACTGCGGGAGTCGGGAGCCGAGGTCACCGTCGCGGCCTGCGACACCGCCGACCGCGACGCGGTGGCCGCCCTGATCGGTGCGGTCCCGGCCGAGCACCCGCTGACTGCCGTGGTGCACGCCGCCGGCGTACTGGACGACAGCACCCTCCCGGCGCTGACGGCCGAACGGCTCGGCGCGGTGCTGCGGCCGAAGGTCGACGCGGCCTGGAACCTGCACGAGGCGACCGGGCACCTAGGCCTGCGGGCCTTCGTCCTCTTCTCCTCCGTCGCCGGTCTGATCGGCAACGCCGGCCAGGCCAACTACGCGGCCGCCAACACCTTCCTGGACGCCCTCGCGGCCCACCGCCGCGCCTGCGGCCTGGCGGGCGTCTCGCTGGCCTGGGGCCTGTGGGAGCTGGAGAGCGGAATGGCGGGCGCCCTGGACGAGGCCGGACGGGCCCGGCTGACCCGGGGCGGCATCGCACCGGTGCCGACCGCGCAGGCGCTCGACCTGTTCGACCTCGCCCTCGGCCACGACCAGCCGCTGCTGGTCCCGGCCCGGCTCGACCTCACCGGGTTCGGCGGGGACAACCCCGTCGTGCCACCCCTGATGCGCGGCCTGGTCGGCACGACCGCACGCCGCCGGGCCAGGGACACCGTGGACGCGGACACCTTCCGTCAGCGGCTGGCAGGCCGCGGCGAGGAGGAGCAGGTCCGGATCCTGGAGGAGCACATCCTGGGCCAGCTCGCCACCGTCCTCGGCCACAGTTCGGCGGCGGCGCTGGACGGCCGGACCGGCTTCCTGGAAACCGGCCTCGACTCGCTGACCGCCGTCGAGTTCCGCAACACCCTGAACCGGAACACCGGACTGCGACTGCCCGCCACCACGCTGTTCGACTACCCGACCCCGGCCGAACTCGCCGCCTTCCTGCGCGCCGAGTTCGCACCCGACGCGGCGGGCACGGCGGGCCCGGACGCGACTGGCGGCGCCCCGCCGCTGCTCGCGGCCGAACTGGACCGGCTGACGGCCAACGCCGCCACCCTGCGGTCCGACACCAGGAACGACCTGATCCTGCGCCTGCAGGACGTCCTCGACAGGCTCACCGAGCTGGACGGGACAGCCGGATCCGGTCCGGCGGACGACGCCGCCGCGGCGCGGATGGACTCCGCGACCGACGACGAGATCTTCGACTTCATCGACAACGAGCTGGGACTGGGGGCAGACGGTGAGTGAGGACAAACTCCGCGACTATCTGAAGCGGGTCACCACGGAGCTCCAGCAGACCCGGCAGCGGTTGCGGCAGGCCGAGTCCGCCGCCCGGGAGCCGATCGCCGTCGTGGCCATGGCCTGCCGGTTCCCCGGCGGCGCCGACACCCCCGAGGCGTTGTGGCGGCTGGTCGCCGACGGCGTGGACGCGATCGGAGACTTCCCCGGCAACCGCGAGTGGGAGCTGTCCGACCTCTTCGACCCGGACCCGGACGCCGCCGGCCGCAGCTACGCACGCCAGGGCGGATTCCTCTACGACGCGGACCGGTTCGACGCCGAGTTCTTCGGCATCAGTCCCCGCGAGGCGCTCGCCCTGGACCCCCAGCAGCGGCTGCTGCTGGAGACCAGCTGGGAGGCCATGGAGCGGGCCGGCATCGACCCGACCGCACTGCGCGGCACGGCGGCCGGCGTGTTCACCGGCGTGTCCAACCACGAGTACGCCTCGCTCACCCACCAGGGGCCCGAGGACGTCGAGGGCTACGTCCTGACCGGCAACACGCTGAGCGTCGCGTCCGGCCGCATCTCGTACACCCTCGGGTTCGAGGGGCCCGCGGTGACGGTGGACACCGCCTGCTCGTCCTCGCTGGTGGCGATCCACCTGGCCGTCCAGGCGCTGCGCAGCGGCGAGTGCGGCATGGCGCTCGCCGGCGGCGCGGCGGTCATGTCGACGCCCGGGATGTTCCTGGAGTTCAGCCGCCAGCGCGGGCTGTCCCCGGACAGCCGCTGCAAGTCCTTCGCGGCCGCGGCCGACGGCGTGATCTGGGGCGAGGGCGTCGGCATGCTGCTGCTGGAGCGGCTCTCCGACGCCCAGGCCGCCGGGCACCCGGTGCTCGCGGTCATCCGAGGCACCGCGATCAACCAGGACGGCAAGAGCAGCCAGCTCACCGCCCCCAACGGGCCCGCGCAGCAGCGGGTGATCCGGGCCGCGCTGGCCAACGCCCGGCTGTCGGCGGACCAGGTCGACGCGGTCGAGGCGCACGGCACCGGTACCAGGCTCGGCGACCCGATCGAGGCGCAGGCCCTGCTGGCCACCTACGGCCGGGCCCACGGCGCCGATCAGCCGCTCTGGCTGGGCTCGTTGAAGTCCAACATCGGCCACACCCAGGCCGCGGCCGGCGTCGGCGGCGTCATCAAGATGGTCGAGGCGATGCGTCACGGCGTGCTGCCCCGCACCCTCCACGTGGACGAGCCCACCCCGCACGTCGACTGGGAGTCCGGCGCCGTCGAACTGCTCACC
>NZ_JBHWDU010000189.1:0-4202 GCF_042734825.1 Kitasatospora sp. NPDC059648
CTCGTCGGACTCCGCCGCTCAGCGGCGCTTGAACTTGTCGATCCGGTCGGCGTACTCGTCCAGGATGCTGCCGCCGGAGCGGTACCGGTCCAGGATGCTGCCGCCCGGCCCCCGGCCCTGCCCCGGTCCCTGCTGGCCGCCGTTCGGGCCCTGACCCTGGCCCTGGCCCTGGTCGCCGCGGCCCGTGTACTTGTCCAGCAGGCTGGGCTTCTCCGGGGCGAAGGTGCCGCCGCTGCGCAGGCCGCGGTAGCCGATGACGAGCGCCTCGCCGAGGAAGCCGATGCCGATGGAGAGGTTCATCGGGCGGGCATCCTCGTGCATGCCCATCTTCTTGGCGAGCAGGCCGTAGAGCGCGGAGGCCACGAAGGCGACGACGATGACCAGGAAGGTCTTCGGCGTGTAGCGCTGGTGCAGGATGTCGTTCTTCTCGAAGACCACGACCGTGGAGCCACGCACGAGGCCGAAGCCGAGGCTGATGACGGAGCCTCCGATGACCCAGGCGATGTCCGAGCCGTTGAGTTCCTTGACCTCCGCGACGGACCAGATCCCGAGCGCGGTGAGCACCACTGCGGGGCCGAACAGGTCGCGGACGTTGATGGGTTCGCCGATCAAGCGCTTGATGATCAAGGCGACAGCGCCCACGGCGATGATCGCCACGAGTAGCCAGGTGTTCACTGCTTGTGCCCCTTTGTTCCCGGGTCGCCGCTCGGCCTTGCCGGATTTAATTTAGCGCACTCGTGCTATAACAACAACATGCCGAAGGTCGTCGCCCCCGAAACCCGCCGCCAGGACGTGGCGCGAGCCGTACTGCGCATCGTGAGCAGAGACGGTCTGGAACACGCCTCACTCCGCAACATCGCCGAGGAAGCCGGGTTGGCGATCGGCTCGGTGCGGCACTACTTCGACAACCAGGCCGACGTCTTGATCTTCGCGATGGAGGAGCTGCAGCGGCGCATCGACACCCGCATCCGCGCCCACGCCGACAAGTTGCTGGACCGGGACGCCGGCATCGACCGGCGCGCCGTCACCGAGGCCCTGCTGACGGAACTGCTGCCGCTGGACGAGACCCGGCGCGAAGAGACCGTGCTGTGGCTGACGTTCACGTTCGCCGCCCGCACCCGGCCGGAGTTCAGGCCGGGCGCGGCCCTGATGCAGGACGCCGCCCGCCGACTGGTCTCCCGCGTCCTCGACGAGGCACGGCTCGCCGGCGCGCTGCCCGCGGGGATCGACACGGCCCTGGAGGCCGGGCGGCTGGCCGCCCTCCTGGACGGCCTCGCCCTCGGGATGGTCCTGCACCCGGGCGGCATCGAACCTCCGACCGCCCTGCGGATCCTGCGCCGGCACCTGCGGGACCTGACCGGCGGCGGTGCGGGCACGGGCGGTGCGGCGGACGGCGATCCGACGCCCGGCGCTCCGACCCCCGGCGACCTGCTCCGGGACGGCCTGGCCCTCGGTGGCCGGGATTGAGCCGTGGAGGGCGGCCGTGCCGGGGCGGCCGCGCGGCGCTGACCCGGCGTCACCGTGTCTGCCCCGGCGGCTCAGGTCCGGTCGAGGCCCTGCCGGAACACGTAGCGGACCGCGTCCGCCCGGTTGCGCGCGTCGATCTTGGCGAAGACGTTGTTGATGTGCGTCTTGACCGTCGCCTCCTCGATGAACAGCGTGCCGGCGATCTCCGGGTTGCTCAGCCCCTCCGCGATCAGCCGCAGCACGTCGACCTCGCGGTTGGTCAGACCGTCAGGGAAGACCTTCCGGCGGCCGCCGCGGTCCTTCGCCTGGCGGACCGCGGGGGCCGCGGGGGCCGCCGGGGCCGCGGGCGGGACCGGCGGCGAGGCGACGAGCGCGGCGGCCAGCCGGCGGGTCACCGACGGGTCGAAGGTCGACTGGCCGTGCGCGGAGTTGCGGATCGCCATGGCGATCTGCTCGCGGTTCGCGTCCTTGGTGAGGTAGCCGCGCGCCCCGGCGCCGAGCGCGGCGGCGATCGACTCGTCGTCGGCGTACGTGGACAGCGCCAGCACGGTCACCTCCGGGTGGTTCGCGACGATCCGTGCGGTGGCCTCGGCACCCCCGCCCCTGGGCATCCGCAGGTCCATCAGGACCACCTGCGGGGTGGTCCGCGCCACCATCTCCACCGCCTCCACGCCGTCCGCGGCGCCGCCGACGACCTCGATGTCGTCCATCAGGTCCAGCAGGGACATCAGCCCCTCGCGGACGATCTGCTGGTCGTCGACGACCAGTACCCGAACCGGGCCGGCCGGTCGTTGCGTTTCGCTCATGTGCGTTCCCCGAGGTCGTACCGTTCGCGTCGTCGTGGTGTACCGCCCGGCGGTGGATCGGGCGATGTGACGACGCGTCTCCTGTTCTCCTGCCCCGACGGCCAGGACACCGCAAGCTCCACCGGGCCGTCCGCCTCCGCCGTCCCGACCGTGGAGTGCCCGAGGACCGGCGGGCGGTCGCCCGCGCCGGCATCCCGGTCCACGGCGGACGGCTCGCTCACCGGGCCGTGGCCCACCGCACCCTTCCGGAATGGTACGCATGACACCGAAGCCCGACGGCGGCCACTTCATCGACCGGATCGCACCGGGGTGGCTGGTCGTCCAGTGCCTCGGCACCCTGGTCCTGGTCGTGACCCTGGTCACCGCCCGTGAGGACAGCCCGCACATCTGGGCCGCCTACACCTTCAGTGCCGTCACCTGGGCCCTGTTCATCGCCCTGGACCGCACCCACCCGAGGATCGCCGCCGCCATGCTGGCCGCGAGCGCGCTGCTGCCCGCCCTCGTGGTGGGCACCGCCGACGACACCACCGCCGTCATCGTGCTCTGCGTGGCGCTCGCCCGGTTCACCGCGCTCACCGGCCCGCCGGGGCAGCTGATCGCCGGCGTGGTCGTGATCTGCCTGACCCTGACCTGGATCAGCTGCGTCCTGGCCGGCCGGCCGCTCGGCGTCGTGCTCGGACACGCCCTGCTGGTCCTGCTGCTCGCGCTCGTCGGCCTGAACCGCCGGCAGTCCCAGCTGCGCGCCGAACAGGCCGAGCAACTGCTGGAGCAGACCCGGCTGGTGCAGCGGGAGCAGGCCCGCGGCGCCGCCCTCGCCGAGCGCACCAGGATCGCCCGCGAGATGCACGACGTGCTCGCCCACTCGCTCGGAGCCCTGTCCGTCCAGCTCAAGGTCGCCACCGCGCAGATCGAGAAGGGGGATGCGGAAGGAGCGCTCGCCAGGGTCCGGCGCGCCAACCGGCTCGCCGACGAGGGCCTCACCGAGGCCCGCAACGCGGTCGCCGCGCTGCGGGACGACGTGCCGCCGATCGAGGAGGCGATCGAGCAGCTCGCCGCCGAACACCGGCTCAACCACCCCGGCGAGGTGCGGCTGCTGATCACCGGACAGGCCCGCAGCATCGGCCCGGCCACCGCGGTGTCCCTGGCGCAGGCCACCCGCGAGGCGCTGACCAACGCGGCCAAGCACGCAGTGGGGGAGCGGGTGGAGATCACGCTGGCCTTCGGCCCGGAAGCCGTGCGGCTCAGCGTGGAGAACCGGACCCGCAACGCCCGCCGGTCGGACGTCGACCACGTCCCGGGCTATGGGCTGACCGGGATGCGCGAGCGGATCGCCCTGGTCGGCGGAACCCTCGTCGCCTCCGCAGAGGACGGCGGCAAGCGCTGGGTGGTGGTGGCCGAGGTGCCC
This sequence comes from Kitasatospora sp. NPDC059648, assembly GCF_042734825.1. Taxonomy (NCBI): domain Bacteria; kingdom Bacillati; phylum Actinomycetota; class Actinomycetes; order Kitasatosporales; family Streptomycetaceae; genus Kitasatospora; species Kitasatospora sp. NPDC059648. The sequence goes on from NZ_JBHWDU010000189.1 coordinate 3,679, forward strand.
GCTTGACGGACGGACGGGCCCCGGCGCCCCGGACGGGGGCGCCGGGGCCCGTCGGACGGGTCAGTCCTTGATCTCGCAGATCACGGAGCCGGCCGCGATCGAGGCGCCGACCTCGACCGAGAAGTCCTTGACGATGCCCGAGCGGTGGGCGTTGATCGGCTGCTCCATCTTCATGGCCTCCAGGACCACGATGAGGTCGCCCTCCTCGACCCGTCGGCCGTCCTCGACGGCGACCTTGACGATGGTGCCCTGCATCGGCGAGGTGAGCGATTCGCCCGACACCGCCGCCGCGGCCCTGCGGTTCGCCTGCCGGCGCGGAGCCTTCCGGACACCCCCCGCGCCGCCGGTCGACGCGGCACCGAAGGCCTCCGGCAGCGAGACCTCCAGGCGCTTGCCGCCGACCTCGACGACCACGGTCCGGCGGACCGCGGTCTCGGCCTCCTCGGCCTCGCCGGCCGCGCCGGCGAACGCCGGGATGGTGTTGTCGAACTCGGTCTCGATCCAGCGGGTGTAGATCGTGAACG
>NZ_JBHWDU010000190.1:0-4186 GCF_042734825.1 Kitasatospora sp. NPDC059648
GCGCCGATGGTACTGCAGGGGGGACCCTGTGGGAGAGTAGGACGCCGCCGAACAATCATTCAGAAGAACCCCCATCCGGATTCCGGATGGGGGTTTTTCGCATTTCCGCTCAGTTGTCGTCGGCCTTCCCGTCCGGCGTTTGCTGGGCCGACGCGGAAGAGGTTGCTGAAGCACCCGCAGACGGTGAGGCCGAGGTCGAAGCCGAGGCCGAGGCCGAAGCTGACGGCGCGTCGGACGACTGGGTGGCCTGGGCCGGTGCGGCCGCCGTTCCCCAGGCTGGACGGCTGAGCCACTTGTCAGCGCTGTTGGTGAGCTTGGCGACGCCCGTACCGTCCGGCCGCATGCTGTAGAGATCCGAGCCCGAGCCCGCGGGGGCCTGGGTGAAGACGATGGACTTGCCGTCGGGCGCGTAGGCCGCGCCGCCGTAGAAGGTCGTCGACGGAGCGGGGGTGAGGGCGCCGATGGCGGTGCCGTCGGGATGGACGGTGTAGATGCCCCCGCCGGGGGCGTTCTCGGCGCCGGCCGGGTAGGTGGTGAAGAGGATCTGGGTGCCGTCGGGGGACCAGGGCGCGCGGTCGCCGGCGCGCAGCTCCCAGGGGGTGAGTTGGCGGAGCCCGGTGCCGTCGACGCCGACCACGTAGATGGCGCGGCTGTTGGCGGGCTGTCCGGTGGCGCTGGTGCGGTACTCGAAGGTGAGCTGCTTGCCGTCGGGTGACCAGCTGGGGTTGCTGACGGCGCCGGAGTAGGGCTTGTCGTTGGTCAGGAAGGTGAGCCGCTGGACGTTGGTCCCGTCGGGGCTCATCAGGTAGAGGTCCGAGTACTGGACCTGGTTGTTGTGGGCCTGGTCGAGGGCGCCCCAGGAACGGCTGAAGGCGAGCTGCTTGCCGTCGGGGGAGAAGGCGGGGGCGCGTTCGTCCTCGTTGGCGCAGTCGGCGCCGGCGCTGGCGGCGTCGCAGAGTTGGCTGATCTGGTGGGCGTTGCCGCCGGTGGCGGAGACCGTCCAGAGACGGGCGGCGCCGGTCTGGGGGTCGGTGCGGTCGAAGGCGATGGCGCTGCCGTCGGGGGACCAGTCGGGGCGGTCGTCGCGGGCGCGCTCGGGCGGCTGGGTGACCTGGTGCTGGCCACTTCCGTCGGGGCCGACGGTGACGATGGCGCTGGTGGTGCGGGTGGCGTCGGTGTAGGCCCGGCTGACGATCAGTCCGTTGTGCGCGTCCGCGTTCGCGGCGCCGACGACGCCCGGGGTCGCGGACTGGGTGGGTTCGGGGGTGGCGGTGGGGGAGTCCGGCCGGATCTCGGAGAGCGGGATCTCGCCCGGCTCGGCCCCGCAGCCGGTGATCAGGGCGCCCACGAGCAGGAGGCCCGCACCGGCGGTTGCGCGGGTGCGGGCCTTGCTCGTGAGGGACTGCCGTGTGCCGGCGCTCCGCGTCATCTCCGTCTCCGACCTTTCCGACCGCTCCGACGTGCGCCCCGGCCCCGATGGTGGGCGGGACTCGGGACGATTCCAGGGGAAGGCCCCTGGAACGAGGTGTCACTGTGCCAGACGGGAGCGCCGGTAGCCGGGCGACACGCGACGGATCGCGTCCGCTCGGTCACGCGGAGTGGACGGGCAGGCTCCTGAACACGAGGGAACGCGAGGGAGTGCTCTGGGAGTGTGCGGGGTGGGTCAGCCCCGGGCGGCGCGGCGCTCGGCCTTGGCGAGGGCCTCCGCCTCGTCCTCGGCCTCGGCGACCTCCAGGGTGGGCGCGGTGCCACCGAGCTGGGCGGGAAGCCACCAGGTGTCGTCCGGGCCGGAGGGCTTGCCGGGGTAGTCGCGCTGGGCCCGGTCGAGCATCTCGCTCATGGCGGCGCGCAGCTTTCTGGTGACCATGACGGGCTTGTCGTTCGGGCCGAGGTGGATCGGTTCGCCGATCATGATCGTCACCGGGACGTGCCGCTTGGTGAGGGTCTTCGGGCGGCCCTTGGTCCAGAGCTGCTGGGTGCCCCAGAGGATGACGGGCAGCAGCGGGGCGCCGGAGTCGGCCGCCATCCGGGCGGCGCCGGTCTTGAACTTCTTCAGCATGAACGAGCGGCTGATGGTCGCCTCGGGGAAGACCCCGACGACCTCGCCCGCCTTGAGGGCGCGAACGGCGGCCTCGTAGGCGGGCTGGCCGTCGGTGCGGTCGACCGGGATGTGCTTCATGCCGCGCATCAGCGGTCCGGAGATGCGGTGCCGGAAGACGTCGTCCTTGGCCATGAAGCGCGTCTTGCGCTTTCCGCCGCGGTAGGCGCCGAGGCCGGCGAAGAGGAAGTCCAGGTAGCTGATGTGGTTGCTCACCAGCACCGCTCCGCCCTCGGCGGGGATGTGCTCGGCGCCGATGATCTTTATCCGCACGTCGAGCGCGCGGAAGGCGGTGAGTGCGGCGCCGATCACCGGCGGGTAGACGAACTCTGCCACGGTCAGTCCTGACTTCTACGGGCCGGAGCCCGGTACGGCGGGTACCCGCGCCGTGCGCGGGAGCCGACCGGAGCACGGCACGCCGCGGCGGTCACGGGTGATACACGGAGATGATCCCCCGAACGGGTGCCTGCTGTCACCTGAGGCGTGCGGTCAAGCGAATATTCACGGTGTGATCTCCGTGATGAATTCGGCCGGGAACTCATCCGTTCCTCCTTGATCCCCGGCGTTCCCCGGCCCGGGTGGTACCGGGGGTGGCATCAGGCGCCGGCGCCCAGGCGCCCCTGGGCGCGTCGGACGATCGGGTAGATCTCGCGGCCCAGGCAGTAGCCGAACGCGGCGTTCAGGAAGGCCGCCGCCAGGGCGAAGGCGGTGGACAGCAGGCCGAGCCAGGTGACCTCGGTGAGGTAGCCGAGGGCGCCGACGGCGGCGAACACGGCCCCGGCGCCCTGGGCGAAGCGCAGCGGGCGCTCGTCCTCGGTCTCGGTGGGCGGGGTCAGGCGCGGGGCGATGAAGGCGTGGAACAACCAGCAGTACGGGGAGACCCGGGGACCGCCGATGGCGCCGAGGGCGAACACGACGGTCTGGGCGGCCAGCAGCAGCCCGCTGCCGGTGATGAGGACGGCGGCCAGCACCACGGCGGTGAGTGCGGCGGCGAAGCGGGGACCGCGGGAGTCGGTCTGCACGGGGGCTCCGGGAGGGTCGCGACGGACGGCTGCGGCGAGCGGCTGCGGCGGGGCGCGTCAGCGACGGCTGGCGGTGGCGGCCGGCTCCGGGCCGACGGTGCGACGGGCGGTCAGTAGCGGCGGGGGGAGGGGGTCGGCGTCCATCCGCCGATCGTACGGGCCCGGTGTCGGCGGGTCGACCTCCCTTTCGGAGCCCGTACGTGCTGTCGCAGACTGGAGGGATGACCGGACCGGTGGTGTGCGTTGTCGTGCTGGCGCCGACGACCGCGTTCGGACTGTTGAGGGCCAGGCGCGACGGAAGGCTGAGGGTGCGCACCAAGGACGGGACTGTACGGCTGTCGGAGGCGGACCTGGGCGGGCCGCTCGGTGAGCGGGCGACCCTGGTGCAGTTCTCCACCGCGTTCTGCCAGCCCTGCCGGGCCACCCGGCGGGTGCTGGCCGAGGTCGCGGGAATGGTCGACGGGGTCGAGCACGTCGAGCTGGACGCCGAGGCGCAGCTGGAGCTGGTCCGTCGGCTGGAGGTCCTGCGGACGCCGACCGTGCTGGTACTGGACACGGCGGGGCGGGTGGTGCGCCGGGCGGCGGGGATGCCGCGCAAGGCGGACGTGATCGCGGCGCTGGGCGCGGCGGTCCGGTGACGGGCGACGGGTGACGGTTGACCCCGGCTGGGGCAGGATGGGCGCTGGCTGCGACGCGGGCCGTCCGGCATAAGCTACTGGCCAGTAGTGACCACTGGGCTACCGCCGAGTATGCTGCCAGGAAGTTCCGGACCGGCACGGGAAACTCGCTGCCCGGAGCGGGTGCGTTCCGTGTTCGCGCCCGCTTGCACGCCGCAGCCGCCGGACGAGACCAGTACAGGAGACAAGGCCGTGAGCTTGAGGATCGTCGTCTGTGTGAAGTACGTGCCGGACGCGACGGGTGACCGTCGTTTCGCGGACGACCACACCACCGACCGGGAGGGTGTGGACGGTCTCCTGTCGGAGCTGGACGAGTACGGCGTCGAGCAGGCGCTGCGGATCGCCGAGGCGAACGACGGTGCCGAGGTGACGGTGCTGACGGTGGGTCC
>NZ_JBHWDU010000191.1:0-4163 GCF_042734825.1 Kitasatospora sp. NPDC059648
GCGGTCGGTGCGAGGACCGTCCCGGACACGGACGGAGCGCCACGTACCGCCTACGACCTCTTCAACCGGCCGCCGCACCTGCTGAACACCCCCTGACCGGACCGCTTGATTTCTGCCGGGTGCAGTCCGTACGCGACCACCAGCGTGTCGGCGACCGCCGTGATCTGCTCGCCCTCCGCGGTGCGGCCGGGTGGGGAGGGCGCGGCGACCGGCGTGGTGGCGGGCTGGTGAGATCCAATGGACATGGTCTCCTCGTCGAAGCGCACAGCGACAGTGGTCGGATGATGAGCGGGCGGCAGGGGGTCGCCGGTAGAGCAGGTTTGAGTCTGAGCGATGTCCAGGCGTCCCTTCCTTCATGGCGAGCACCGCCATCACGAGGCTGAGCAGTCCCGAGCCACCCAGGGTGTGGCCGGTCATCGCCTTGATGGCGGTCATCCGCGGACCGGTTCCGGTGCCGTGGAAGATGTGGCGCAGGACGGTCTGGCCCGGCTGATCGAACACCCGCCGGACAGTGCCGGACCGGACGCGGTGCGATGGAATCCGGACGGCTGGCAGGCCGTCTCCCGACCGGCCACGGGGCACGGGTGGCCGGTCGGCACACAAAGACCTCAGGTGGGCAGCGCGTCGGGGTCCGCACAACCACCATGCACTACCTAAAGTGATGTCGGATCACGCTAGGTGATCCCTGGCGTTTCGCCGCCGCCCCGATGCGGCTGGCGCGGGCCGCCCTTCCCCGAGGTGGAGGAATCAGTGGTCAAGCGTGGGAGACAGCAGACTGGATCGCATCGCGATACGGCGCCCGAGGAGAGGGTGCACCGACCGCGACGGAGGCCATGGGCGTGGGTGCGGATCTGCACGGCAGGGCTGGCCGTGGTGGCAGGACTGGCCTTGCCGGCGGCAGCCCCGTCCCCGGCCTGGGCGGCCACGTCCGCAACCGCCTACGTGACCAACCAGACCGACAACACGGTGTCGGCGATCGACACCACTACCAACAACGTCGTTGCCACCATCCCGGTCGGTACGAAGCCTTTCGGCGTCGCGGTCACCCCGGACGGCCGACACGCCTACGTGGCCAACGAGGGGTCGGACAACCTGTCGGTGATCGACACCGCCAGCAACACGGTCTCCACCACCATCCCCCTCTTCGCCGGCGCCGGCCCCAACGGTGTGGCCATCACCCCCGACGGCACGCGCGCCTACGTCGCCGACACCGGCAATCCCTTCGGCAGCCCCAACAGCACGGTTTCGGTGATCGATACCGCCAGCAACACGGTCATCACCAGCATCAACAACGCCAACGCCGCCCCGTTCGCTGTGGCTATCACCCCTGACGGCACGCGCGCCTACGTCACGAACTACCAGAACACCGGCGCTGTGACGGTGATCAACACCGCCACCAACACGGTCGCTGCGACCATCACCAGCTCCATCGGCAACTTCCCGGCCGCCGTGGCGATCACCCCCGACGGCACGCGCGCCTACGTCGTCAACCAGGGCAACTCGCACGATGTGTCGGTGATCAGTACCGCCACCAACGCGGTCACCACCAACATCACGGTCGACGTCGCACCGTCCGGTATCGCGATCACCCCTGACGGCACGCGCGCCTACGTCGGCACGGACGGCCCGGTGGACGTGATCGACACCACCACGAACACGGTCTCCGGGACCGTGGCCACCAACGGCGCCACTGTCGGTGTGGCGATCACCCCCGACGGCACACACGCCTACGTCGCCGCTCCCGGGGGCCCCAGAGCTGTCGATGTGATCGATACGACCAGCAACGCGGTCACCACCACCGTCCCCGTGGGCAACAGTCCTCAGCAGGTCGCGATCACGCCTGCCAGCAAGCCTTCCCTGACCATCACCAAGACCCACCCCGCAACCTTCGTCCCAGGCCGGCAGGGCACTTACACCATCACCGTCGGCAACAACGGGACCGCCCCGACCGACGGCACCACCGTCAGGGTCCAGGACACCCTTCCGGCGGGACTCACCGCCGTCCGCCTCGTCGGCTCCGGATGGAACTGCGTGAGGGCCACCCTCACCTGCACCCGCAGCGACGTCCTCAACCCCGGCAGCACCTACCCACCCATCACCCTGCGGGTCCGCGTCTCGCGCACCGCCACCGGCACTCTCACCAACACCGCCACCGTCAGCGGAGGCGGCAACGGAACCGCCACCGCCACCGACCCCACCACCATCGACCCCCCCGGTCACTGGCACCACTGCGACCACGACGGCCGGTCGCACTGCGACCACCACAGCTGAGGACACCAGCACCCGGCCCACCACGACGGCGACGACAGCGCGGGACTCCGAACCGGGAGGCCCGCGCTGTCCCGTTGGAGCGGCGGGCCGGCGTCAGCGGCCAGGCGGCAGCCTCGACCGAAGCCGCCGCGCGACTCCGCAATGCCAAGCTGGGCAGGCGGGCTCTACCCCCGGGGTCACCCAGCACACCAACTACGGGTCCGGCCCCACGAGCGTGGGCGGCGTGCCCGGCTGCGCCGAGCGCTGGCGCTCGCGGACCCCGGCACCAAGGGCTACATCCTGCCGGCCACTTCCAGGCCAAGGGCGGCGGGGACGTGGTGCTCGAGGGCTCGGTGAACGACGACGCGCTCTCGCCGGAGCAGGACACCCTCGTCGCCGTCAGCGGGCGCCGAGAAGTGCCCGTACGCCTCATTCCTGCTGATCTGCTGGGATGAACGGAGACCCGATTCTCGCGTCTCCCCACATCAGCGGGCCCGCTCCGAGGGACCGTGGAAGCACCAGCCGCTCGTCCAGAGGATCACCGCCACATGACCGACGACCAGACCACCACCGCCGAACGGCCCTTCGGTGGCAGGTTCCCCGATCGTGACGAGCTGCGCCGACTCCAAGACAGCTGGGGCCCGCAGCCGACGCTCGACCCGGAGGCCGCGGCCGTACGCTTCGACCGCCACCTCGCCTCGTTCCAGCCGGAACCGAACGGCACCATCCCGGAGCAAGTCTCCGCCGAGGTCGCCCGGAACTTTGTGGTGCAGCTCGCAAGCAGTCTCACCCGCGTGCGGATCGACCACCGCAACCTCGACCAGGGCGGCCGCGACCGCTTCAACCGAGCCCTCCAGCAGGTTCACGCCTCAGGGGCGTACGAGCGGCTGGCTGCCGTGCACGCCGACATGAGCCACCGCATGCACTCGATGAGCGGCTCAGTAGGAACCCAGCGTTTCCTGCCCTGGCACCGCAGGTACCTCCTGGAGCTGGAGGACCTGCTGCGCAGCGTCCAACCCGCGCTGACGGTGCCGTACTGGGACTACGCCAACGACCACGCCCGGCCCGACTGGGTCTGGCGACCGCCGAACGTCGTTCGCGACACGCCCGGCGCGGCCGGCGGCTCCCTGCCGACCCAGTCCGTCATCGACGGCCTGCTGGCTCGCCCCCTCTACACCCCGTTCACCAGTCACCTGGAGACGGACGCCCACAACCAGGTACACAACTGGTGCAACGGGACCATCAGCGACATCATGGAATCCGCGCACGACCCGATCTTCTGGCTGCTGCATGCCAACGTCGACCACATCTGGGACCGTTGGCAGCTCAACCACACCGGGAAGCCCAGCCTCACCGGGAAGGACGCCGTGCTCGATCCATGGACGAGCACCGCCTCAGACGTCAACAGCACCACGATCCTCGGCTACTCCTACGCCTGACCAGTGCTGCTCCGCGGAGGTTCGTTGAGGGGCGTTGGTCATACGGCCTTGAGTGGGGCGCCTTCGTAGGTCCAGCGGTATGGCTCGGCAGTGTCGTTGACCGCGGCCCCCGACCGCGCGGGCGGGCGAGCTACACCCGACCGCACGGCGTCAGGCGCCTCCAAGCACACGCTGTGGCACCAGCTCGCCGTCGTGCGAACCCACCTGGTGTTCCCGGCCGACGCCCGCCGCCCGGGGCGACGCCTACGGGCCGTTCGACTTCATCCCGAGATCACCCACCGCTTCGCCGACGGCCGCAATGACACCGTGCGCCCGGACGGCCTCGCGCCACCATGGGCGGGACCCGGCTGGCCGCCAATCACCGCGGAGCGGATGCTGAGTTACTGACCTCGGCGCTTCAAGGTGATGGCGGTGGGAGGTCGAGGGAGAGTCCGGTTCCGGTGAGGAAGCCGTCGAGGATGTCGGAGCGGTACT
>NZ_JBHWDU010000192.1:0-4142 GCF_042734825.1 Kitasatospora sp. NPDC059648
TCGCCGACTGCTTCCCCGCCCTCGACTACTTCGAGAACAGCGGCCTGCCCTTCGTCGTCGCCCTCAACGGCTTCGACGGCCACCAGCCGCACACCGCGGACGAGGTGCGGGAGGCGCTCCAGCTCGGCGCCGACACCCCCGTGATCGCGCTCGACGCCCGCCGCCGGGACAGCGCCAAGAGCGCCCTGATCACCCTGGTCGAGCACGCCCTGCTGGCCCGGCTGCGGTAGTCGAACGCGCGACCGCCGCGCCGAGCCGAAGGGGTGCGGGTCCGAGCGCCCCGGAGGCGAGTGCGTGGACAACGGAACCGACCGGCCCCGGCGAGCCGTCACACTGACGGGTCGCCGGGGCGGCGGCGCCTACCGGCCGGTGTCCTCCGGGGGCCGCGCGCAAGACCCGCGTATAAGCAGCGGATAACAGTTCGGTAGGCATTTTGTGATCAACAATGACGCAGCGTGGCGAATCAGCGTCACTCAGCGCCAGGTGACCACGGATTTGCTCCGGCATGTCGCTGATTGTCCGGATTGTGACGACGCGGGCCTCATACGGCGGCTGTTTGTCCCCCATCCCTGCACGTGCTGAAATTCCAGCTACCCCTGAACATCCCGCGCCGGCCGTCCGGCGGCGGGCCAGGGCCCCGGGGGTAGCGCTGGATTGATCCATGGCCGGCAAGTCGGCCGAGAGGTAGTAGTCGAGTGAGGCGTAAGCAGCAACCCGCCCCGCAGCGGCGCTCCGAGCCCCGCCAGAGCGAGCCGAACGGTGCCGCCGCGGAAAAGGCCGGATTCTCCGCGTTCACTCCCACCGAGGAGCGCACCCCCACCATTCCGGCCCCAAAGCCCCCGACCGCGGCCGGCGAGCCGCGCCCGGGCGCCGGTTCTGCGGGCGACGGCGGCTCCAGCCGGTACGACTTCCTCCGTCCGCGCAACTGGCGCGTGCCGACCCGTCTGATCGCGATCCTGCTGATCCCCGTGATCATCAGTCTGGTCTTCGGCGGTCTGCGAGTGAACACCTCGGTCGACGGCTACATCAAGGCCTCCCGCGCCGAGAAGACCGCCGAGCTGGCCAAGGCGGCGACCGAACTCGCCGAAGCGCTTGAGAACGAGCGCGACAAGACCCTGATACCCCTGATGACCGGGCAGGACCCGAACAACGAGGTCACCAAGCGCCGCGGCGACACCGACGCCGCGCTGAAGGCCTACGAGGCGGCGTACGCGGCCTCCGACAAGTCCGGCGAGCTGCCGCGCCGCCACGAGGCCTTCGAGACCCTGGTGGTCGACCTGCCGCACCTGCGCAAGGTCGCGTACGGCAAGGAGCTGTTCGCCAGCGCCACCGCGAGCGCCTACTCGACGATGTTCGCGCCGCTGCTGGCCTACGACAACTCGGTCGGCAACGGCTCCGCCAACGCCACCAGCAAGGGCCGCGCGATCTACGCGATGTCGCTGGCCAAGGCCTCCGCCTCGACCCAGCGCTCGCTGATGCTCAGCCTGCTCGTCGGCGCCTCCACGGGGGCGACCACGCGCTACGAGAACCAGGACATGACCCAGCAGATCCTGGTCTCCGAGAAGCTGGAACAGGTCTCGATCAGCGAGTTCACCACCGGCAGCGATCCGACGGACGCCAAGAAGTACGCGGACGCCCAGGTCGCCCTGGCCAGCAGCCAGGACCGCTCGGCCCCCAAGATGCCGAACGGCTCCGCGCCCACCATGCAGGGCATGCTGGCGCTCGCCGCCAACTACGCCGAGGCCGCCGCCATCGGGCAGCAGAAGGGCAAGGCGGCCGCCGACGCCGCCTTCGCCGAGGCCAAGAACGCCGGCCTGACCCCGGAGAACTGGAACCAGGCCGCCGGCGTCCACATCCAGGCCCTGCGGAACACCGAAGTCGCGCTGCTGGACGACGTCCTCACCGACTCCCGCAACCTCAAGGACAACGCGCTCTACGACGCCATCCTCAACACGGTCATCGTCGTCGCCGCACTGATCCTGGCCGGCCTGCTCACCGGCTACGTCGCCCGCTCGATGATCCTCGGCATGCGCACCCTGCGCAGCGCCGCCCTGGAGATCGCCGACCACCGCCTGCCGGACCTGGTCGAGAAGCTCTCCAAGACCGACCCCGACCGGGTCGACACCTCGGTGACCGCGATCCCGCTGCACGGCAAGGACGAGATCGGCGAAGTCGCCCGGGCCTTCGACCAGGTCCACCAGCAGGCCGTGGCGCTCGCCGCCGAGCAGGCGCTGCTGCGAGGGAACGTCAACGCGATCTTCACCAACCTGTCGCGCCGCAGCCAGGGCCTGATCCAGCGCCAGCTGGCGCTGATCACCGACCTTGAGAACAACGAGGCCGACCCGGACCAGCTGGAGAACCTCTTCAAGCTGGACCACCTCGCCACCCGCATGCGCCGCAACGGTGAGAACCTGCTCGTCCTCGCGGGCGAGGAGGCCGGCCGCCGCTGGAACATCCCGGTCCCGCTGGTCGACGTGCTGCGCGCCGCCGCCTCCGAGGTGGAGCAGTACGAGCGCGTCGAGCTGTCCGGCATCCCCGAGGTCGAGGTCGTCGGCGCCGCCGTGACCGACCTCGTCCACCTGCTCGCCGAGCTGCTGGAGAACGCCACCTCGTTCTCCAGCCCGCAGACCCGGGTCCTGGTCAACGCGACCCGCCTGCCGGACGGCCGGGTGCTGGTCGAGATCCACGACAAGGGCATCGGCCTCACCGCCGACGACTTCGCGGAGATCAACGAGAAGCTGTCCGAGCCGCCCACGGTCGACGCCACCATCTCCCGCCGCATGGGCCTCTTCGTGGTCGGCCGGCTCTCCCAGCGGCACGACATCCGCGTCCAGCTGCGCCCGTCCGGCGAGTCGGCCGGCACCACCTCGCTGGTCATGCTCCCGCCGTTCGTCACCCAGTCCGCGGTGGCGCCGGAGCCGGAGGAGCAGTTCACCGTCTCCCGGATCTTCGCCGACCAGGAGCCGACCTCCGAGTGGGCCCCCGACGCCCGCAACCGCAGCGCCGCGGAACTGGGCTTCGACGACCACCTGACCGGCATCGGCAACGCCGGCTCCTCCGGCTTCAGCCCGGCCCTGGAGGCCGTCCAGCGCTCGCAGCGCCTCGACCAGGTCCGCCGCGCGGCCCTGGAGGGCGCCCCGCAGCCGCCGGTGGTGGACGCCGAGGTCGAGGAGGACTACCAGCAGGGCTACGAGCAGTACGCCCCGCAGCAGGGTTACGACCAGGGCTACGCCGAGGGCCAGTACGCCGACGACCAGTACGGCTACCAGCAGGACGGCTACCAGCAGGACGAGTACGCCCAGGACGGCTACGGCCAGTACCCGCAGCAGGGTTACGACCAGGGCGGCTACTCGGACGGCCAGTACGCCGACGACCAGTACGGATACCAGCAGGACGAGTACGCCCAGGACGGCTACGGCCGCCAGGCCGCGGAGGCCCCGGCCGGCCACCCGTACGCCCCGGAGCCGCCCGCCCTGCCCGCCGCCGAGCCCTCCACCACCCTGCCGTCCGGGCTGCCCCAGCGCCGCCCCGGTCAGCAGCTGGCGGGCGGCAGCCTGGGCAGCGCCCCGACCGTCGACAGCCCGTCCGGGGACACCCCGAACTGGTTCGCCGGCGCCAAGGACACCACCTCGCCCATCGAGACCCGCGGCCACGACGTGTCCGCACTCGGCGGATACGGCCCGACCGGCCCGACCGCCTCCACCTGGCAGTCGCCGAACGACGGCGACTGGCAGCGTGCCGAGCAGCTGCGCGAGCCCTCGTCCAGCGGCACCACCGGGGCCGGACTGCCCCGGCGCGTTCCCAAGCAGAACCTGGTGCCCGGCAACGCCAAGCCCACCCCGCAGGAGGGGCCGCAGGTCTCCCGCAGCCCCGAGGAGGTCCGTGGCCGCCTCACCAACCTGCGCCGCGGTGTGGAGCAGGGCCGCAGCGCCGGCAACACCGGAAGCTTCCGGATCGACCCCGATCAGGTAGACCAGTCCGGCAACGGACAGAACCGGAGCACCGATCTCTTCGGCGGCTCGAACCACCAGGAGCGTTGAGTTGACTCAGATGAGCCAGGCCGCACAGAACCTGAACTGGCTGATCACCAATTTCGTGGACAACACCCCCGGGGTGTCCCACACCGTGGTGGTCTCCGCGGA
>NZ_JBHWDU010000193.1:0-4027 GCF_042734825.1 Kitasatospora sp. NPDC059648
GCGGCCAGGTGGTAGACCTCGTCGGGCCGCACCTCTTGCAGCAGGCCCACCAGCCGCGTGCCGTCGGTCAGATCGCCGTAGTGCAGGAACAGCCGCACACCGGGTGCGTGAGGGTCCTGGTAGAGGTGGTCGATTCGCCGCGTGTTGAAAGTCGACGCCCGCCGGACGAGACCGTGGACCTCGTACCCCTTCTCCAGCAGTAACTCAGCGAGATAGGAACCGTCCTGACCGGTGATACCGGTGATGAACGCCTTCTTGTCTGTCACCGCGCACTCCACTACTGGGCGTAGACCTGGGAACGTCCCCCAGCGTAGGGAAGCGAAGGCGAATTGCCCGGTATTGCAGTTATGTTTCCGCTTTTCGGTCGGGCGCCGCGTGGGGTTGCGTCCGGTTCAACGGCGGTTGCGCGCGAGGAGACCGAACGTGGTGGGAGGGCAGAAGCGTTCTCCCAGGGCCTGCAGTGCTCCCGACTGCGTCGACCAGTAGCGTTGCAGCGTCACCTCCTGAAAAGCCGGTGCCAGGATCTCCTGGAGGGCCGCCTCGTCCACTCCCTGACGTACGACGTGGTACTCCGACATGTCCGCCTCGTTCGACTCGTCGTAGTGGCCGCGCAGGCGGCGCGCCCTGGTGGCCAGACCCCGGCGCAGCTGCCCCTGACCGAGCCGCCACAGCAGATAGGCTGCGCGGTCCGCGTTCATGGACAGTTGCGACCGGCGCGGATACCACAGGGGATCCTGCATGCTGAGGAACGCGCCGCCGTGAGCCACACGGCCGATGAGATGCTCCACGGCGCCCAGGTAATCCGGGATGTGGTGCAGTACGGAGATGCACACGACGGCGTCGACCGGCTCGCAGCGGAAGATCTCCTTCCCCTCGGGGTCGTGGGTGACGGTGACGTGCTGGGACCCGCGGAATCGGTGCCGCAGGACGGCCACGCTGGGGGCGCTCATCTCCGTGACCTCGACCCGCGCCCCGGCCGCCACCAGATGGTCGGTGAAGGTTCCGTGCCCGGCGCCGATCTCCAGGACCCGGCACTGGCCACCGCGTTCGGTGATCTCTCCCACGAGCGTGTGCACCGCCGAGATCACGCGTTCGCGGACGCTGTGATGCCGGATGTGGGGGGAGCCTTTCGCGTAGTCGTGCCCTTCGCCGTGCGCACGTTCCTGAAGTTCCCCGACCGAGGGACGGTGCAGCATGTCTGTCATGCGGGGATGCTATTGGCGGTGACGGCTTTCCCGCCCCGGGCTCCGGTGTGCGGATTCGCGGTTCACGCGTCCGGCCGTAGAACGCCTGGCGGTTCATCACAGAAGCGAGCGGTAGACATCGCTCGTCTGCCGGGCCGTGCTTTCCCAAGAGAACGCGCACGCCCGTTCGCGGCCGCGTCTTTCCAGCTCCTCCCGAACGGAGGTGTCGAGCAGCCGGCGCAGTGCGTGGACGAGGTCGTCGGCTTCACGGGGGTCGAAAAGCAGGGCGGCGTCCCCCACGACTTCCGGAATGGAGGCGGCCCGCGCGGCCACCACCGGAACCCCTTCGGCCATGGCCTCCAGCGGCGGAAGTCCGAACCCCTCGTAGAGTGACGGGTACACCAGCCCCAGGGCGCCCCGGTAGTAGCGGGAGAGGGTGGCGTCGTCCGCGACGGTGAAGGTGACGCGGGCCGTCATGCGACGGCTTTCCAGAAGGGCTTGTTCCTCCCGGGTAGCAGGTCCTCCTCCGGAGCACACGAGTCGCAGATCTCTCAGCCGTGAATCCCGAAGGGCCTCCACGACGAGCCGCCAGTTCTTGTAACCGCTGCGGTTGCCGACATACAACACGTAGTCGTCCGCCCGCCGTTGCGTGCGGGCCGGGGGAACGCGTACGCCGAGGTGGATGACCGAGATCTTCTGCTCCGCGACGCCGAGCAGGGACACCAGGTCCCGTGCCGTCGCGTGGGAGATCGCGATGATCCGGTCGGCTCGCCGGGCCCAGTGCCGCTGGCGCTCGGCCGTCGTGTCGTTCGGGAACTGACCGGGGTACTTGTGGTGGATCAGGTCGTAGAAGGTGCAGACGTGAGGTCGCCGACCCGATGCCTCGGCCGAATAGTACGTGGGGTGCACGATGTGCGCGGACCGCTGGGCGGCGGCGTAGCACCTGAACGCCTGACCGCTCAGCAACAGCCGGGTTCGCACGGGGAGCCTGCCCAGCCGCGTTCGTTCGCCGCAGATGTAGGCGTTGTCGTGCAGACCGGAGAAGAGACGTGCGTCGACGCCCAGTTCGAGGAGCCCGGTGTGGAGTTCCGCGAAATACCGGCTGACGCCGCCGAAGCGCTGAGTGACGAATGCATCCGGAGAGAACAGGACGCGCATCTGAGGTGGTTCCTCCCGGAGGGGGCATGCGGCGTCCGGTCACTGTATGCGCGACACGACGGGCGAACGGTCACGACACGGCACTCGGGTGCCGACACTGAAGGAGGAAGCCGTCACCGTGGCTGCCGTGTCCTGACCGTCCTACCCCGGGATGTGCCGTGAACCAGATTCCCGGCCGCTGGCGGAGAATCCTCGCCACCGGAGCCACGACGGTGGGCGCACGAGGTGCTTCCCTCCTCGTCAACCTGCTGGTCCTGCCGGTCGTCAGCCGTAGCCTCGGAAAGGAGGAGTTCGGTCTCTGGCTGAACCTCACCAGCACCTTCACGATGCTGTCCGTACTCGACTTCGGGGTCGGCCTCGCGGTGATGGGACAGGTGTCCGAAGCCCGTGGAGCCGACCAGGGTGCCTCGACCCGCCGAGTGGTGACCACGGCCCTCGTCCTGCTGACCGGCGCGGCGGTGCTGCTTGTGGTGTTCTGCGGCCTGTTCGCGTTCACCCTCGACTGGAACGGCCTCCTGGGAGCGGACCGGGTGCCCACCGCCGTCGTCGACCAGTTGGTCCTCGCGGTGGGTGTCACGGCCGCACTCAGCCTGCCCCTGACGGTGGCGGGCCGGGTGTACTACGCCCTTGGGCGAGGCCATGTGGCGGCACTGTCCACATCCGTCGGCGTCCTGGCGCAGGCGGTGGCCCTCCTGACCGTCGCGGCCCTCTGCCCGGATCTGCGCTGGTTCACGGCCGTGTATCTCGCCACCTCCCTGCTCGCCGGTCTCGTCCCGACACTCCTGCTGGCCGCACGGATCCGCGATGCCCGGCCCCGGCTGCGCGACGTGGACCGGGACACGTGCGGCCGGCTCGGCCGCGAGGGCGCGCAGCTGTTCTTCCTGACGCTGATGGGGATCGTGTCCTTCAAGTCGGACTCGCTCGTCATCGGGCACTACCTCGGCGCGGACCAGGTCGCCGCATACGTGCTCCCGTTCACCGTGTACGCCGCGGTGCCCACGGTCGCCGGAGCGTTTCTCACGCCCCTGTGGGCGAGCTACCGGGAGGCGTGGGCACGCGGCGACCAGGCATGGGTGCGCAGTGCGTACCTGCGTTCGGTGGGGCTGTTGACGGCTGCCGGTGCGGTGGCGGCGAGTGCCCTCGTGCCGGTCACCCCGTGGCTCCTGCGCGGGTGGGTCGGTGATCACGCGGCCATTCCGTCCTCGGGCCTGCTGGCGGCACTCGGGGGTTACGCCGTCATCATGTGCACGACCACCGCGGTCGCCGTGTTCCTCAACGGTGCCGGGCAGTTGAGGCCGCAGCTCGCCGTAGGGGCCGTCATGACCGTGGTGAACGTGGGGGCGTCGGTCTGGTCCGTGCACCGCTTCGGGCTGTCCGGGCCGCTGTGGTCCACGGTCCTCACGCAGACGCTGATCGTCCTCGTGCCATCCATGGTGGTCGCCCGCCGACGGCTGGCGCATCCTCGCACCGTGCTCCCCGAAGCACTGCGCACCGCCGGCTGAGCCGCCGCCCTCTGCGTCGCGGGTCAGCCCGGCAGGGGAGAACCGGCCGCCGTCCCCAGAGCGCCGCCCGGTACGGCGGCGAGGGCGGCGAGTTCGGCGTCGACCATGAGGCGGGCCAGTTCGGGGGCGTGGGTGGTGGGTTTCCAGCCGAGGACGCGGTGGGCCTTGGAGGCGTCTCCGACG
>NZ_JBHWDU010000194.1:0-3883 GCF_042734825.1 Kitasatospora sp. NPDC059648
GGCCGATCCCCACGCCCTCCGGCGCCACCATCCGCACCGCCGATCTCCCCACCTACCCCTTCCAACGCGAGCGCTACTGGCTCAAGCCCGCCACCGGCACCGCCGGCGCGGGGGCCCTCGGGCTGACGGCCATCGAGCACCCGATGCTCACCAGCCAGACCGAACTGCCCAACGGCCGGGGCTACCTGTTCACCGGCCGGCTCTCCGCCGACAACCCGGCCTGGGCCCCGGAGCACGAGATCTACGGCACGTACATCCTGCCGGGCGTCTCCTTCGTCGACCTGCTGCTGCACGTCGCCCGGATCGTCGGCTGCGACCAGATCGAGGAGCTCACCCACCGCACCTTCCTGGCGATCCCCGAGCAGGGCGCGCTCCAGGTGCGGCTGGCGGTCGACGCCGCGGACGAGTCGGGTGCGCGCGGCTTCGCGCTGTACTCGCGCGCCGAGGAGGCCGAGCCCGGCACCGACTGGACCCTGCACGCCACCGGCTCCCTCGCGGTGGGCGAACCGGCCGGCGCGTTCGAGCCGTTCGAGGAAGGCGACTGGCCGCCCACGGACGCCACGCCGCTGGACATGACGGAGTTCTACACCCGAATCGTCGACGCCGGCTTCGGCTACGGGCCTCTGTTCCGCTCGCTGCGGGCCGCCTGGCAGGACGGCGACACCACCTACGGCGAGGTCGCCTTCCCGGCCGACGCCGACGCCGGCGCGTACGGGGTCCACCCCGGCCTGCTGGACTCGGCACTGCAACCGGCCGCGCTGGTGCTGGGCGCGACCCCGGTCGAGGACAGCATCCGGGTGCCGTTCTCCTGGAGCGGCGTCGCCATCCACTCGGTGGGCGCGACCCGCCTGCGGGTCCGGCTCTCCCGGCCCACGCCGGACACCGTCTCGCTGGACATCGTCGACCACACCGGCGCACCCGCGATCACCATCAGCTCGCTGGCGATGCGCGCCGTGGCGACCGACCAGATGGCCGCCGCCGCCCAGGCGACCACGGCGCTGGAGCTGTACCAGGTCGACTGGGCGACACTGCCCGCCCCGGCCCCGGCGGCCACTGCCGAGCGGCACTGGGCGGTGCTCGGCGACACCGCGCTGACCGAGACCCTGCGCCGCACCGACGCCACCGTCACCGGATACCCGGACGTGCGCTCGCTGCGCGCCGCCCTCGGTGCCGACGGGCAGGCCGCAGCCCCGCAGCTCGTGCTGGTCCCCGCTCTGGATGACCCCGGCGTCACCGCGGGACGTGCCCACCGGATCACCGCCGACGTCCTCACGGCCCTCCAACAGCTGCTCGCCGACGAGACGTTCACCGCGAGGATCGCCGTGGTCACCCGCGGGGCGGTCCCGGTCGGCGACGAGCAGCCGGCCGACCTCGGCGGCGCCGCCGTCTGGGGCCTGGTGCGCACCGCGCAGTCCGAGAACCCCGGCCGGATCGTCCTGGTGGACCTGGACGACGCGCCCGCCTCGGCCGCCGCCCTGCCCGCCGCCGTCGAGCTGGACGAGCCGCAACTCGCCCTGCGGGACGGCGAGGTGGCCGTCCCCCGACTCACCCGGGCGGCCGCGGCCGAGCGGACCGGGCCAGCCTTCGACACCGACGGGACGGTCCTCGTCACCGGCGGCACCGGCGCCCTGGGCTCGATGCTGGCCCGGCACCTGGTGGCCGAACACGGCGTGCGGCACCTGCTGCTCACCGGTCGGCGCGGCCCGGACGCCCCGGGAGCCGCCGAACTGTCGGCCGAACTCACGGAGTCGGGGGCAACCGTACGGATCGCCCGGTGCGACGCGGCCGACCCGCAGGCGCTCGCCGAGTTGCTGGACGCCGTCCCGGCCGCGCACCCGCTGCGCGCCGTCGTACACTGCGCGGGTGTCCTGGACGACGGGACGATCCCGGCGCTGACCGCCGAGCGCATGGACACCGCCCTCACCCCCAAGGCGGACGCCGCCTGGAACCTGCACACTGCCACCCAGGGCCTGGAACTGACGGCCTTCGTCCTCTACTCCTCGGTCGTCGCCACGCTCGGTGCCCCCGGCCAGGGCAACTACGCGGCCGCCAACGCCTACCTGGACGGCCTGGCCGCGTACCGCCGGGCCCAGGGCCTGCCCGCGACCTCGCTCGCCTGGGGCCTGTGGGCCGAATCCGGCGGCATGGGCGGAGCGCTCGGCGAGCAGGAGCAGCAGCGCATGGCCCGTACCGGCGTCGTCCCGATGCCGGACGCCCAGGGCCTGGCCCTGTTCGACGCCGCGCTCGCGCACGACCGGGCCCTGCTCGTCCCCGCCCAGCTCAACGGAGCCGGCCTGCGGGCCCAGGCGAGCGCCGGCACCGTCGCGCCGATCTTCACCACGCTGTACAAGCCGCGTCCGCGCCGTGCCGCCGAGGCCGGCCCCGCCGTCGGCGAACACGGTCTGGCGCAGGAGCTGGTGGCCCGCAGCGACGCCGAGCAGGGTCCGTTCCTGCTCGACTTCCTCGGCCGGCACATCGCCACCGTGCTCGGCCACGACCCGTCCGCCGCGATCGACCCCGAGAGCTCGTTCAAGGACCTCGGCTTCGACTCGCTGACCGCTGTCGAACTTCGCAACACCCTCAGCAAGGCGGTCGGCATCCGGCTGCCCGCCACCCTGACCTTCGACCACCCGACGCCCGGCGCGATCGCCCGCCACCTGCGGGAGGAGCTGCTCAGCTCGGCCGTTCCGCAGGTCAGGCCGGCCGGCGGCGCCACCGGCCGCAGCCGGACGCCGAAGAACGACGACCCGATCGTGATCGTCGGCATGGGCTGCCGCTTCCCCGGCGGCGCCGACACCCCCGAGGCGCTGTGGCGGCTGGTCGCCGACGAGGTCGACGCGGTCGGAGACTTCCCCGACAACCGCGGCTGGGACCTCGACGCACTGTTCGACCCGGACCCTGAGGCCATCGGCAAGACCTACGCGCGCCAGGGCGGATTCCTCTACGACGCCGACGAGTTCGACGCCGACTTCTTCGGCATCAGCCCCCGCGAGGCGCTCGCCCTCGACCCCCAGCAGCGCCTGCTGCTGGAGACCAGCTGGGAGGCCATGGAGCGGGCCGGCATCGTGCCGGGCACCCTGCGCGGCAACCAGATCGGCGTGTTCGCGGGCGTGATCACCCAGGAGTACGGACCGCTGGTGCGCACCGGCACCGAAGGCGTCGAGGGGTATCTGCTCACCGGCTCCACGGCGAGCGTCGCCTCCGGCCGGCTCTCCTACGCCTTCGGGTTCGAAGGCCCGGCCATCACCGTCGACACCGCGTGCTCCTCCTCGCTGGTGGCTCTCCACCTGGCCGTCCAGGCCCTGCGCAACGGCGAGTGCACCATGGCCCTGGCCGGTGGCGTCACCGTGATGGCCAACGCGGGCATGTTCCTGGAGTTCAGCCGACAGCGCGGGCTCGCCCCCGACAGCCGGGCCAAGTCCTTCTCCGGCGCGGCCGACGGCACGATCTGGGCCGAGGGCGCGGGCATGCTGCTGCTGGAGCGGCTCTCCGACGCGAAGGCCGCCGGGCACCAGGTGCTCGCGGTCATCCGCGGTACGGCCGTCAACCAGGACGGCGCCAGCAACGGCCTCACCGCCCCCAACGGGCCGTCGCAGCAGCGGGTCATCCGCACCGCGCTCGCCGACGCCCGGCTGTCGGCGGACCAGGTCGACGCGGTCGAGGCGCACGGCACCGGTACCAGGCTCGGCGACCCGATCGAGGCCCAGGCCCTGCTGGCCACCTACGGGCAGCAGCGCGATCCCGAACGGCCGCTCTGGCTGGGCTCGTTGAAGTCCAACATCGGCCACGCGCAGGCCGCGGCGGGCGTCGGCGGCGTCATCAAGATGGTCGAGGCGATGCGTCACGGCGTGCTGCCCCGCACCCTCCACGTGGACGAGCCCAC
>NZ_JBHWDU010000195.1:0-3728 GCF_042734825.1 Kitasatospora sp. NPDC059648
GTCGCCGCCCGCGGCCACGGCGGTGGCGGCGTCGGGCGTGCGTGTGCCTTCGTACGCTTTCCAGCACCAGCACTACTGGCTCCAGCCCACCACCCAGGCACCGGCCGGTGACGGCCGGATCGACCACCCGCTGCTGCGGGACGCCATGGAACTGCCCGACGCCAACGGCGTGGTGCTGACGGGACAGCTCGCCACCGCCGCGCAGCCGTGGCTCACCGAACACGTCATCTCGGGCTCGCCCCTGCTGCCCGGCGCGGCGTTCGTGGACCTGGCGCTCCGGGCTGGCGAACACGTCGGCTCCCCGGCGGTCGAGGACCTGACGCTGGAGACACCGCTGGTGGTCGCGGACGGCGTGCAGGTGTCCGTGACCGTCGGCCCCGACCGGGCGGGCCGGCGCAGCGTCTCGATCCACTCGCGCGGGGACGGCGAGTGGGTACGGCACGCCACCGGGACCCTGGGCGCCGTACCCGTCGCACCACGGGAGCCCTGGGCACGGCAGTGGCCGCCACACGCCGAAGCCGTCGACCTCGACGCCTTCTACGACAACCTGGCCGACGCCGGATTCGCCTACGGCGCGGCCTTCCAAGGCCTGCGAGCGGCCTGGCGCGACGGCGACACCCTCTACGCGGAGGTGGCCGTACCCCCCGGTGACACCCGGTTCGCCCTGCACCCCGCCCTGCTCGACGCCGCGATCCAGACCGTGACCGTCGCCGACGACCGGGCGAAGATGCCGTTCTCCTTCGCCGGGATCTCCTGGTGGCGCGGCGCCGAGCACGCCAGGGTCCGGCTGACCCTGACCGGCCAGGACACCTGCGCGATCGTCCTCGCCGACCAGTCGGGCGCGCCGATCGCCGAGATCGCCTCGTTGACCCTGCGCCGGCCGGCCGGGGCCACCACGCAGGACGTGCCGTACCAGGTGGTGTGGCCGGTCCTGGAAGCGGCGACCACCGAACCGGACATCCCGGTCCACTACGCCACATCGCCCGTCGAGACCCTGCGGGTGATCCAGGACTTCCTCACCACGGACACCCCGCGCATGGTGATCGCCACGCGCAACGCCGTGCCGGTCCGTCCGGGCGAGGACGTCGACCCGCAGGCCGCCGCCATCTGGGGCCTGGTCCGGTCGGCCGCCACCGAGCACCCCGGCCGGTTCGTGCTGGTCGACGGTGACGACGGCGGCGAGGTCCGGCTGGCCGGTGACGAACCCCAGCTCGCGATCCGCGTCGGCGCCGTTCACGTCCCCCGCCTCGAACGGGCGCGGACCGAACCGCTGCCCTCGCTGCTCAGCCCCGAGGGGAGGGTGCTCGTCACCGGCGGCACCGGCACCCTGGGCGGCACGATCGCCCGCCACCTCGCCGTGCGGCACGGCGTGCGGCACCTGCTGCTGGTCAGCCGGAGCGGCCCGGACGCCCCCGGCGCGGCCGCACTGACCGCCGACCTGGCCGCGCTGGGCGCGACCGCCGACATCGTGGCGTGCGACGTGTCCGACCGCGAGGCGGTGGCGCGGCTGCTCGCCGAACACCCGGTGACCTCGGTGATCCACACCGCGGGCACGCTGGCCGACACCGTCGTGGAATCCCTCACCCCGCAGCAGTTCGCGCGCGTGTGGGAGCCGAAGGCCCTCGCGGCGCGACACCTCCACGACCTGACCTCGGACCTGGAGGCGTTCGTGCTGTTCTCGTCGGCGGCCGGTGTGCTGGGCGGCGCGGGCCAGGCGAACTACTCGGCGGCGAACGCGTACCTCGACGGCCTCGCCGCACACCGGCACGCCCAGGGACAGCCGGCCGTCTCGCTCGCCTGGGGCTACTGGGCGGAGGCCAGCGGCATGACCGGAGGCCTGACCGCCACCGACCGGCACCGCCTGGCCAGGGCCGGCGTGCGGCCGCTGCCGACGACGGATGCGCTGGCCCTGTTCGACGCCGCGCTGACCGCGGGCACCCCGACCCTCGCCCCCGTCAGGTTCGACCTGCCGGCGCTGCGACGGGCCGGCGACCCGCCCGCCCTGCTGCGGGAACTGGTACGGCCCCGGCGCAGGCAGGCCGCCGACCGCGTGTGGACGCAGGCCGACGTGCTGCAGCTCGTGGTGGGCCAGGTCGCCCTCGTCCTGGGGCACTCGTCACCGGAGGCGGTCAACCCCGACCAGGCGTTCACCGACATCGGGTTCGACTCGCTCACCGCCGTGGAACTGCGCAACCAGCTCGACGCGGACACCGGCCTGCGCCTGCCCGCCACGCTCGTCTTCGACCACCCGACACCGACCCGCCTCGCCGGCTTCGTGTACACGCGGCTGCACGGCACCGAACCCGACCCCCTGCTCGCCGAACTCGACCGGCTCAAGTCCACCCTGGACGCGGCAGCCGCCGACGCCGACTACGAGACCGTCGCGGCCCGCCTCGAAGCACTACTCGCGGCCTGGACCGCCAAGCGCACCGGCTCCGCGGCCGGGGTCGACGAGGCCAGCGACGACGAACTGTTCAGCCTTCTGGACGATGCGCACCGCAGGACCGAGGTCATCCGATCGGGCGAGTCCCGAAACGCCGAGGAGAAGTAGCGATGTCCGACGAAGAGAAGCTCCGCACTTACCTCAAGCGCGCCACGGCCGACCTGGGAGTCCTCAGTAAGCGACTCGCCGACATGGAGGAGGCCGCTCGCGAGCCGATCGCGATCATCGGTATGGGCTGTCGATACCCGGGCGGAGTGGAGTCCCCGGCCGACCTGTGGCGGCTCGTCTCGGACGGTGCCGACGCGATCACCGAATTCCCGCCGGACCGTGGATGGGACGTCGTCCACGACCCCGACCCGGACCGGCCGGGCACGACCTACAGCCGATCGGGCGGCTTCCTCGCCGACGGCGCCGGGTTCGACGCCGGGTTCTTCGGGATCTCGCCGCGTGAGGCACTGGCGATGGATCCGCAGCAGCGGGTGCTGCTGGAGACCGCCTGGGAGACCTTCGAGGACGCCGGCATCGACCCGACCACACTCGGCGGCAGCCGCACGGCCGTGTTCACCGGCCTGTGGTCCTCCGGCTACGGCAACCAGCCGCCGCCGGACCTCGAAGGTTTTCTCGCCACCGGAACAGCCACCAGCGCCACGTCCGGGCGGGTGTCGTACCTGCTGGGGCTGGAGGGCCCGGCGGTGTCGGTGGACACGGCGTGCTCGTCGTCGCTGGTGGCGATCCACCTGGCGGCGCAGGCCTTGCGGGCGGGGGAGTGCTCGCTGGCGTTGGCCGGCGGTGTGACGGTGATGGCGACACCGGCGGGGTTCGTCGAGTTCTCGCGGCAGCGGGGGCTCGCGGCCGACGGCCGGGTGAAGGCGTTCGCCGAGGCGGCCGACGGCACCAGCTGGGGTGAGGGTGCCGGCCTGCTGCTGCTGGAACGCCTGTCCGACGCCCGCCGTAACGGCCACCGGGTGCTGGCGGTGGTGCGGGGTTCGGCGGTCAATCAGGACGGCGCGTCGAACGGGCTCGCGGCGCCGAACGGTCCGTCCCAGGAACGCGTCATCCGCCAGGCGCTGGCGAACGCCGGACTGTCGACGGCGGACGTGGACGCGGCGGAGGCGCACGGCACCGGCACCACCCTGGGCGACCCCATCGAGGCCCAGGCACTCCTGGCGACCTACGGTCAGGGGCGGGACGAGCCGTTGTGGCTGGGGTCGGTGAAGTCGAACATCGGGCACACCCAGGCGGCGGCCGGTGTGGCGGGTGTGATCAAGATGGTCATGGCGATGCG
>NZ_JBHWDU010000196.1:0-3698 GCF_042734825.1 Kitasatospora sp. NPDC059648
GCGGAGAGACCCGCCTCCCCGGCCCGCACCGGCGTACGGCGATCGCCGGCGAGCCCCCTGGTCGCACAACGGACGGGCCGTCAACGAGCCCCGGACGCGGGCACTTCCTGTAGTAAAGTCCGCGCAAAGATCGGCAAAAGATCGCCCGGGGGGACGGATGGCGACGACACGTCGTGGACGGATTGCCTGGGGGCTCAGAGCCGTGGCTCTCGTCTCGCTGCTGGCGTACCTGCCGGGCTGGCACGCCTCCCGCTCGGGTGGGCTGGTGGTGGTCGAGCACTGGCTCAACCGTCCGAGGCTGCTGATCGGGGCGGCGGTGGTGCTGATCGTGGTCTCGCTGGTGGTCGAGCTGGAGTTCCGCAGCCGGTTCTCGCAGATCGGCTGCGCGGTGCTCCTGGTGCCCATCGTCGTCGCCGGGGTACCGGTGCTGTCCCTGTCCCTGGTGTTCAGCAGCCACGGGGGTCGGGAGGATCGTTTCGTCAGCCCGAACCGCCCGGACCGGGTGCTCACCGTCACCAACGTCGCCTTCTCGATCGATCCGATCTACCAGGTGGAGCTGGAGACCGGCACCGGCTGGTCCGCCCGCCACTGGAGCATGGGCACCTGGAACACCAGGGGCGGCGACTTCGTCCGCATCGACTGGTCCGGCCCGGACCAGATCACCGTGACCGGCCGCAAGAAGCTCACCGTCTTCGACGTCCACCCCGACGGCAGCCTGAGCGAGCCGCGAGTCCTGCCCAAGCAGCCCGTCCCCGGCGCGGACTCATAGGGCGTGTCCGGCAATTCCCGCCGGGCGCGCGGAGCCCGTCGACCCTGACGAGTCCGCCGGGCGGCAGCCCGGAGAGCGCGGGACGCCCGGAGAGCGGGGGACGCCCGGGGAGCGCGGGAGGCCCGGGGAGCGTGCCGAGGGTCAGCTCGAAGCGGGCGGGCCGCCGCAGAGGGCCTTCTCCTCGAAGGCCCGGTAGAGCCGGTCGAACTTCTGCGGGTCGCTCGTGTCGTACGCGTTGTAGGAGATGGCGTACTGCCGACTGCCGTCCCGCGCCCCGAAAACCTCGGTCGAGTAGCCGGGGATGTCGCCGGTGTGCCCCCAGAACTGGCCGCAGGAGAGGTCGTAGCGGGCGACGCCGAGGCCGTACTCGGCGTGGTCGGGGGCCTGGGGGATGGGGACGGTGGTGGTCATCTCGGTGAGTTGGGCGGGGGCGAGCAGCCGTCCGCCGAACAGGGCCGCGTGGAAGCGGGTGAGGTCGTCGGTGGTGGAGATGGCGGCGCCGGAGGCGTCGGCGATGGTGGGGGAGAGCCGGGTGACGTCGGCCGGGCCCTCGGGGAGCTTCAGGTAGCCGTGGGCGTGCGGGCCCGGGACGGCGGTGGAGGTGGTGGGCAGGGTGGTGTGCTGCAGCCCGAGCGGCCGGATGATCCGGTTCTGCACCTCGTCCCGCCAACTGTGCCCGGTGACGCGCTCGATGAGCATGCCGGCGACCACGTAGTTGGTGTTGGAGTAGTGCCAGCCCCGGCCGGGGGCGAAGTACGGCGGAAGGGCGGCACCGATGGCCAGCAGCCGTTCCGGGGTGTACTCGACCCAGCGGCCGGTGGCGAGGAACTGCCGGTTGCCGGCCTCGGTGAAGTCGCGCACCTTCGGGTCGTCCAGGTAGTTGGCCAGTCCACTGGTGTGGTTGAGGAGTTGGCGGACGGTGATGGCGCTGCCGTTGGGCACGGCGCCGGGCAGGTAGTGCTCGATCGGGTCGTCGAGTCCGATCCGGCCCTCGCCGACCAACTGCAGGGTGACGGTGGAGACGAAGGTCTTGGTGACACTGGCGATCCGGAAGCGCCCGTCGGCGCGGGCCGGTCGGCCGGTGGCCAGGTCCGCGGTGCCGGCCGCGCCGCGCCAGGTGACGCGCCCGTGGTCGCGGACCTCGGCGAGGGCGGCGGTGCTGGTGCCCTGGTCGACCAGCGCGTCCAGTTCGGGCCGCAACTCGGCGACGGCCTCGGAGCGGGTGGCGGGCGCGGGCGCAGGGGCGGCCACCGCGTTCGGCGTGAGCGCGGCGAGCGACGCGAGGGTGACGGCGGCGGTGAGGAGCGTGGCGCCGACTCGGCGGTGGGGCAGGCGGGTCGTGGTCATGGCCTCACGCTCGCACCGGCCGGTGGCGACGGTCCTCCTGCCGACGGAGGGCCCGGCTCTCCGTCTTTCGGAGGAGAGCCGGGCCCCGTCCGGAGGGTGCGCGAGCCTCACACCGAGCGGGTCACCAGCGGTCGATGCCCATGGTGTTCGCGGCGCTGTGGATGGCGTTGTAGTGCGGGATCGACATGTCGGACTTCTTCTGGCCGGCCGGGAGGTGCTTGTCGGCGGCGCGGAACTCGTCGCGGGCGGCGGCGAGCAGGCTGGTGCCGTAGCCGACCGGGACGTCGTTGGTCCCGTGGGCCGGGTGGGACTTGGCGGCCGTCTGGCTGCCGGCCTGGGCGAGGATGCTGCGGGCCTGGTTGTAGGCGGCGGCCTTTACCGTCTTCGGATTGCGGTCCTGGGCCTGCACCCCGGCCACCGACCGGCTCTGCTCGGCGGCCATCGCGGCGGGGGCGACGGCGGCGGTGAGGGCACCGGCGACGGCGACGGTCGCGAGGGCGTTGCGGATGGTCCTGTTCATGCGAAATCCTTCCGTAAGAATCCCAAAGGTTCGCCTCCGCACAACGCTCGGGAATCGGCGGAGCGCGAACGTCTCCGCACTACCCCGACCTCCGAGAGCGGAAAACGGGATTCCGTCGGGCTCGTTCGGAAGCGATGGGATCCGGACGTTTTCCGGATCCGGGGAATACGTATCGTTCCAATGTGCAGGAATCCCCTCCGGCTGCCGGCGTCCGGTCCACCGCCTGTCGCGGGTCTAGGCGTTGGACCAGGACCGGGTGGAGAGCACCAGCAGGTAGCCGTCCGGGTCCTGGACGGTGACGCCCCAGGTTTCCCAGTACGGGTTGTGGGCCGGCACCCGCTTGCCGCCGTGCCGTTCAAGTCGCTCCACCAGCGCGTCGCTCACTGGCTCGCCGAGGTAGACGACCAGCAGGTCCTCGACGGTGGGCCGCGGCTCGACGGGCGCGGCGGGGTCGTGGACGAGCTCCAGGTGCCAGGCGGCGGTGGGCCAGCCGACCATGAGGAGCGAGTGCTCGCCGGGGGTGCCGTCCGTGGTGTGCCGGTACAGCACGTCGAGGCCGAGACCCGACACCCAGAAGTGCTCGGCTGCCGCCAAGTCCGACGAGGGACGGGCGATGCGGATGTGTGCGGGGGCGTCGGCCGGCATGGTTCTGGCTCCAGGGGCACGGGGTGGGTGTCGGTGAGCGGTCCGTGGCCGCGGTCACCTGTGGATGGCTGTGAGCCTAGGGATCGAGCGGTGGCGTGGCATCGGGCGCTGGTCCTAGCCCGCCGGGCCCGGTCCGGGCGGGCCCTCGGTCGGAGCCCGGCCGCGCCGCGGCGCCGCCGGGGAACTCGGACAGCCCTCGCGATTTCGGCGTTTCGAGCCATTCCGGTTCGTGCAAGGACCCCGATTTGCGAAGGCCTGGCGTCACAACAACCCGCGTCAGCTGGGGAACGTCACGTCCGCCCGAGTCGCCGGTGGCAATGCGGACGGGCCCGGCACCTGTGGAGGTGCCGGGCCCGTCCGACTGTGGAGCGCCAACACCCGGTTTCACCGACTCTTACATAATTAAATAGGAAGTTC
>NZ_JBHWDU010000197.1:0-3690 GCF_042734825.1 Kitasatospora sp. NPDC059648
AGCTGCAGTTGGTCCTCGCCACCTGGGCAGGCAATTGCCCGACCTGCCATCGCGACATACCGACACCCATGCGAACCTGACCAAGCCCTACTAGGAGGTCAGCGAGATTGCTTATGTGGGCCCGGGTTCTCGGGTTCCGGTCGTTTGCTGGTGTGGGGTGGGGCGGGTTTTGGTAGTACCTCTAGCCCGCCCGTCCGGATCTCCGGCCTGCGGCACGCTCACGAGGTCGAGTGGTTGCCCGCGCCGGTGACGAGTGGGGCGTGCCGGGCGCCGAGCACCCAGGGGCGCAGCCGTATCCTGCGCCGCAGGCCACCGGTTCCCGACCCCTACTGCCCGGTAGGCACGCCGTCACTGCACGATCGCAGCCGGCAGTGTGCCGTCCCGGCGAAGCGATCGCAGACCATCCCCGGTGCCCAAGGAGCTTGGCCCGCACCGGTGTTCATCACCCACTACCTGAGGTGCCGTCGCAAGTGACCGGTCACCACCACCGTGCGGAGGAGGGCTGCGACGCTCTCGCGCCCGAGGTCGCGTACGCCGCCGCCCTGGGGCCGGTGGCCGAGAACACCGCGGTGACCCGCCTCCAGGCCGCGCTCAGGAATGATGGTGAGTACCCGCGCGCCTCCCCGGAGCGGGAGTACCGGCTGCGCCGGGCCGCGCTCGCCGACCGCCTGGCACTCTGCAGCCGCGACGAGCACGACATCGCCGAGGCCGCGCGCACCGCCTACGAGCGGCTCGCCTTCGACCTGGCCGACGGTCGCTTCGTCCTCGGCCCGGTCGGGCCCGGCTCGCCCGCATGGCAGGTACCGGCTCGGCCCCATCTTCGCCAGGAGTACGAGCGGTGGGCGCAGCTGACCGACGGCGGCCGGGACGCTTGGGCGAAGGAGGCGGGATGACCGCTGACCCCCCAGGGCCCCGCCGCCGCTCCTGCCGCGACTGGATTCGGTCTCCTGGCTCGTCCCGGCCGTCCGGCCGGGACGGCTGCGCTCAGCCGTGCGACCTGGTGCGACGGGACGGGTGGTGCGGGGCGGGCCGGTCGGGTCCCGGGGAAACAACCCCCTGCATCCCCGGGGCTCGGCCGAGCCGCGTCCGGACGCGGGGCAGGCGCTTCGCC
The DNA here is from genome assembly GCF_042734825.1 of Kitasatospora sp. NPDC059648. NCBI lineage: Bacteria > Bacillati > Actinomycetota > Actinomycetes > Kitasatosporales > Streptomycetaceae > Kitasatospora > Kitasatospora sp. NPDC059648. Next base: position 1,112 of record NZ_JBHWDU010000197.1, read on the forward strand.
ATTGACTCGACGGGCGGGGCGATGTGCCTTTCGTTACCGAGAGCAGGACCCCTCGCCTCTCGTCGACGTTTGACCCGCGATCTACAACGAACCGCTGCCAGCACTCGCCAACAAGTGCTCTTCATCCTCACCTGCACAGCCAACAGCCCAACGAGCGAACCCGTCAGCCGTCACTCCGGCCCGGTTTGGCCGCCGCCGCATCGCAGCGTGCTCGGTGGCACGCCGTACGCGGAGCGGAAGGCCCGGCTCAGGTCTGCCGGGTGTCGGAACCCCCAGCGGAGGGCGACGGCACCGATCGTCCGGCGGCGCGGCCTGTGGCGCCATCCAGTGCGCCCGCACCGGTAGGCATCCGCCAGCTCCACGCCTGCCGCTGTTGTTCGCCGGTTTGTTCTGGTCACACCCCGGACAGCTCTGCTCGTAAAGGCACGGGATCAGTGGGTTCAGTACTGGATGGAATGGCTGCGGAGGTAGGAAAGCGCGTCCCAACCGGTGGAAAGCGGGGGGCCGGCCTTCGGCCGGCCGGTATTGAAGTATTCGGAGAAGGTGGACGGGGCGGTAGACGTCAACAGGGTGATCGTGCGGTTCCAGTTGCCACCGTCGACGTTCCTCCACAGGTCGAGCAGCGAACCGGTCACGTTGCCCTCGACCTGGTCTCCGGTACCCCAGCCTGATGAGTAAGCGAAGGACATCTCGGTGCCGTTCGGCCAGACGTAGCGGTAGTCACCCAGGAGGTAGGCGGCGACGGCATCGGCGAAGCCCTCGACCCATGCACACGTACCACTGCCAGCGCGATTGTAGATGTACTGGGAAGTGCAGATGGTGTAGCTCGGGAAGCCGTTGAACAAACGATTCATGAAGAAGTGACCGGACTCATGGAGGATGGTGTGCTCGGAGTCGGGGTCGGCGGCGGAGAGGTGGATGGTGTGGCTGCCGATGTCGTAGTACGGACCGTCCGTCGAAGTGTCGGTCCACTGGATGTTGAGCTCGGTGCAGTGGTTTCCGTCTGTCTCGTGAGAGGACCAGCAGATGCTGGCGGGGTTGTTGCGGTTCCACCACAGAAGGTTGACGGTGTCGAAGGCGTGCCAGGCCCGGGCAGTGTCGGAGGAAGGCTTGATCACGCCAAGCGAAGCGCTGGAGGAGACGTTGTGCAGGGTCTGGGAGTCCAGCGTGTAGGTTGCGCCTCGGGTGTCGTTGACCCTCCACAACTTCGTACTTTCGGCATTGAACCGCACCCACATGCTGCTCATCGACGTCGTCGTGGGCGTGTGGCAGAGCTTGAAGCCTCCGTCGCCCGCCGTGTACTGGAAATCGGCAGTGAGCCGGTGCGGGGAGTCGGTGGGCTTCTCATTGCCCCACAGTTCGACGTTCGCGCTGCGGACCGGTTTGGTCATCGTCGGCTTCGACGTTCCCGCGTCGGCCGACTGGTAGTCGTACATGAGATTTCCGCTCAAGCAGACAGGAGCCGCAACTGCCGCCGCGCTGGTGGCTGACAGCGGGACTGCGGCCATACCGGCGAGAACGGCCGCGCCGAAGGCGGCGAAGCGACGCGACAACTTCTTTCCTATGTCCATGGACTTCCTTTCAGAGAAACAAATGTGGAAGGGCCCCTGTCGGCCGAGGAAATGACGTCCCGTAGGATGATACTGACTGCATCGTCGATGCGGATCACGCGAAGGCGCCCGCCGGCGCACGGCGAATCTGGCCTGGCCGACGGTGAGATTCCTACTGGGTGACGTCAGAACAGCAGTGGCAGACGACACGAGGTGTCAGTGGTCGGCGACGCCGTTGTGTCCCTGGTCGCGGAGCAGGCGGGCAAAGCCGCCGCCGGGCCGGATGGGGGCTGCCAGACTTCGTCTCGCCGATCATGACACCCCCGCGTCGTTCGACAGGGGCCGTGTTGATGGTGAGCGCCCGGCGAAGGCCGGACGCCCCCAGGACTCCATCGGTCGCCCGGGAAGTGGCGGACGTGCGACTCGAAGGCCGCGATGGCCCGCCCCCCTGCGGTCGGCTTCGAACGCCTCGGCGATGATCTCACGTGGACATATGGACTGATGGGCGGGCCGGCGGGGACCGATCCCTAACGTCGCTGAGTAGGCCCGGAGCGCGGTGCCAGGATTGCTCCTGGTCCGTTTCTCCGGACCTCTCGCCGAACCCGCCGTGCGCCTCTCAACGCAACGGGCTCTCCACGGTCTCTGCCGTCAGACGGGGTTCGCAAGCTGCCATGGGTTGGGGATCGTGCTGGCCCGGTATCGGTAGCGGCTGACCGTGACCGATGCAATCTGGAACAGCTCGACCCCGTCCGCTGAGATCGGTCGCCACTTCCCCGTAGGAGTGGTGAACCGGCGGCGGACGTCGCCCCCAGCTCCAACGGTGGCGTTCCCGCAACATGCGGATCAGACGCCACCACACGAGGGCGTCCAGCCTGTCAAAGACATGCTTGGCGACCGCGTGCTTGAAGTAGTTGGCCCAACCGCGCGTGATCTGAGTGGACGTTAAGTCCGTTTCTGGTAGCGGCCTCGTTCGGGTTGGGTGAGGAAGCCTTGGCGAGTGAGGCGTCCGAGGCGGCTGCGGGTGATGTT
>NZ_JBHWDU010000198.1:0-3650 GCF_042734825.1 Kitasatospora sp. NPDC059648
CTCGCCACGGAGTTGCTCGATCTCCCCCAAATCCACGCCGACAGGATGCCCGACTCGCAGACCAAGATCAAGTTAAGTTAACGAAGTACTACTAGTGCTGGAAGAGCACTTCCGGATTGTTCGGCGAGGGGCCGTCCAGCAGCGGACGGTGGATCCCCTTCAGCGTCTGGTCGAAGAACGCTGTCACGTACTCGCGGGTGATCTCCACCCCGCGTTCCGCGGGGAGGGGCCGCGGCGGGAACCCGGCCTCGTCCTGGAGCACTTCCAGGTCGGCGAAGCCGAAGTGGTCGGCGCCGGTGACCGTCAGCCACTTCTTGTAGCCGCCGAGGGCGGCCCAGTCCGGCTCCCACTCACCGCCGGCCAAGTGGTTGGAGGCGGCCACGCCCAGCATGAGGAACGGCCGGTTGACCTGGCCGGGCTTCAGGTCCGGTTGGAAGGAGCCGTCCATGTTCACTCCGGCCAGTACTCGCGGGTCGGCGGTCATCGTGGCGGCAGTCGCCGCTCCGCCGAGGGAGTGTCCGGCCATGCCGATCCTGTGCTTGTCGATGAGGTGTGCCAGGCGCCAGGCGGAATTGCCGTGCGTCAACTGGTCGATCACGAAGGACACGTCCCGCGCACGGCTGGCGATGACTGCCTTGAAGTCGAGCCCCGGCGGGGCATCGCAGATCACGCACGCCGGCGTCTCGCCGTTCGCCAGCGTCTCGCCGTTGTCCTCGTAGGTGTGGCCGACGAGCGCGACCACGTAGCCGTGACTGGCCAGCTCGGTCGCGAGCGAGGTGAGCATCATGCGCGGGTTCTCGTACGCGGGTGAGAGGACCACGAGCGGGTGCTTGCCGTGCTGCGGCCGCGCGCCGTCGAAGGCGTGAGTGGTGACGCCGGCAAGGTTCTGCGGGGTGATGCTGGAGCCCGTCGGCACCTTCTGGCGCTGGAGGACTCCGGCTGCCTCGCCGAGGGTCATGTAAGGGGCCGGGGTCCCGGTCCCGGGGACGGCCGGGTAGACCATCGTGACGGTCAGCTGGCGGGGGCCGGATGACGGCACCCACGGGTCGGGACGACTCTCGTCGGTGAGGTGGATGACCTCCTCGCCGGCGGCATAGGGGCCGCTCGGCGCGGGGAGCGCGCCCTGGAAGGACCGCGGGGACGCGGCGGCAGCTGTGACGGCGGTCGCGCGCACGCTGGACGGCAGGGGCGTGGCGGCGAGTCCGGTGCCGGTCGCTGCCACCGATGCGGCGAGACCCAGGATTGCGACAGCGCCGATACGGCGCTTGCGGTTCGAGGTGGTGTTCACGGGCACGATCCTGCCCGGCCCCGCCCTGACCCTCGATCACACTGGTTTCCGACTTCAGGGTGGTACTGGCTACACCCTGACTTCAGCGCCGCTGGTACGCCGCCGAGGCCGACTGGGCCGCCGACCCGACCGAAGGTGAAGTGAGCCGCGTTCGCCGCCGTCAGCGCCGAGCTGTACGCCCACCCACACCGGGGGGTGGCGCCGGACCGGAACGCCGGGTCGGCTTCGCCGCCGGTGCGGTTGGCCGGGCCGTCCAAGGTTCCGCCGGCGGCGGATAGGCCACCAGGCGCCGGTAGGAACGGTTCCAGTCCGGCTCCAGGCGCCACAGCTCGTCCAGCGCCTCCAGCTTCGCCGCCTGGTCGGCGCCGAGGGCCTCGGCCTTGCGCTGACGGCGCATCCACGCCCCCGCGCCGGCGGCCTGGACGGCGGCACCGAGCAGGACGAGCGCGGCGCAGCGGGCCAGGCCTCGACCGCACCTGACGGGGACCGCGGCGAGCAGCACGACGCCCCGGGCGGCCCGGACGGCGGCAAGCACGGGCAGTAAGCCGAATGGCATGCTCACGACATACACACAGCAGCCGAAGCCAGCCCCACCACCTCGGCCAAAACAGGGGCGCGGCCACCCCAGGACCGGCCCGACACCGGTCCAACCAAACCTGTCTAAAACGCCTAAAACACCCGAAAAACACCAGTCCATCTGCGAACAGGTCACACCCCCAGCAGCGGAGGGGCGGCCGGGCGGCCAGGCGGGCGCCTCATGTCGTCCTGAAACGGTCATATCCTCGTTGTCAGTGCAATCTCGTACGCTCCTCGGCGACCTGATCGAAGGGATTGCCGTGGAAGACCCGTCAGGCATCACTGCGCTGGCCAAGATCCTTCCTCCAGATCTTGGCACTGACGAGGAGATCGACTGGGCGGCGGCGGAAGCACGGTGGGGCACGCGGCTCCCGCGGGACTACATGGACTTCATGTCCGTGTACGGCGCCGGCTCGTTCGCGGAGGTCCGCATCCTCATGCCCCTGCCGAAGGAGTACATCCAGTGGGACCCCGGAACCTTCGAGGAGGAGACGGAGAACGCCCGCTACACCTGGGAGATGCTGGACGGCCAGGAAGGCCTCGACATCGACCCGGAGCACATCCTCGCCTGGGGTATCACCTCTGGCCCGGACATCCTCTGCTGGCTGACCACCGATCCCGACCCTGATCAGTGGCCCGTCCTGGTCTGCGGCCGTCACACCCGTGACGACTTCACCCTGTTCCCCTGCGGCATGGTCGATTTTCTCCGCAAGCTGCTCCTGGACGAGTTCGATCCATACCCACTCAGCATCGACCTCCGCGACGCCTCACCGCGCTACGTGCACTGGCTTGAGCAACAACGGCGCTCGAAGGCGGGCTTGGACCCATACTCCGGTGAACCACGTCCCGCCAACCAGTAGCACGGTGGCGCGGCCGACGACGCGCGCGTCGTCGGCCGCGAAAGCAACCGCAGTGGGCCGAGGTTCATCTCCTTGCAGACTGACTGCGGCTCGGTCCGCGCACTCAGCGGTCTCTCGCGAGGCCTGACGGGACAGCCTTCGGTCAACACCACCGGGTTGTGCGGGGGTCGGCGAGGACGTGTTGGGGTGGGCGTGGGAGCGGCGCCACGTCGAGGTCGAGCCCCTCGGGCACTTTCCGGCGCAGCGCCGCGAGCGCGTCCTCGACGGACTCGGGCGGGGGCCCGTGCCCGCACCGCTGGCGACCACTACCGGGGCAGCCGAGGTTACCGGCCCGCAGAGCACGGCGGGCCGCCCGTCAGGACACGAGCCGTTGCGCACCCATCCCCGGCTTCAGTCGCTTCAGTCTCTGCCATCGCCCTGAGCTGCGGGGATACGCAGTGCCCAAAGGCTGGGGACACTCCACGGCAGGCCCGGCATCCACGTGGACCGCTGGCGATCCGGCAATTGGCGCGTGCTGATCACCAACTTGCTGGACGACGCGCAGGAGCAGCTGATCCAGCTGCGCGGGGCGCAGCGGGGCAGCAGTGCGGAGGCCGCCGAGCGGCTGCTGCAGGGCCTGGGTTACAGCATCAGCCGACTGCAGGAGGCGGTGCGGGAGACAGTGGGGGCCTCCTTCTCGTCGAGTTCCAGCGGGGAGCCCGATTTCCGCCGATCGAGCCCCGACACGTCCAGCACGCCCGCAGCAAGGCATTCGACTCCCGGACAACCTCCAGCTACTCCTCGGCCTCCAGCTGCTCCGCCCCATCGTCCGTAGGGGTTCATTCGTTACTGAGAAGCCGTTGTCTTTCCGAGAGTGACGGGTGCGTTTCCGCTGGTCAGGAATAGGGATGGTGTTTTGGCGGCAGGGACGGGGTGTCGTGTCGTCT
>NZ_JBHWDU010000199.1:0-3628 GCF_042734825.1 Kitasatospora sp. NPDC059648
CAGTACCGCTCCGACATCCTCGACGGCTTCCTCACCGGAACCGGACTCTCCCTCGACCTCCCACCGCCATCACCTTGAAGCGCCGAGGTCAGTAAGACCTGAGTCCGCTGCGAAGGGCCGCTTCGTACCTCCACCCCGATGGTTGCCGCAGGACGGTCTGCGCGAGCCCCGCTCGGCCTTCGGCTCGTATGTCGGCGACGGGTGAAAACTGGTTCTGGATCACTTTCCGTGCCAGAGCCACAGAGCGTCACCGGAACCGCGATCATGAACGGTCGTGACTGACGACCTCCTCCAAGACCTCTGGCTCCACCAGAACCCCGACGTCGCGGTCAACACCCTGACCATCCGCGCCGACCGCGTGACCGTCCACGCCGCCACGACCGGCGACGAGGCGGGCTGTCCGTCGTGCGGAACCGTCTCGACCCGGGTGCACAGCAGCTTCGTGCGGCGGCTGGACGACAGCGCGGCGGGCGGGCGTCGGGTGGTGGTCGAGTTACGGGTCCGCCGGTTCCGCTGCCGTGAACGAGCTTGCCCCCGGGCCACGTTCGTCGAGCAGGCAGCGGGGCTGACCTTCCGTCACGGGCGGCGGAGCCAGGGCCTGTAGACCGCGCTGCAGCAGCTCGCCCTGGCCTTGGCCGGCCGGGCAGGCTCTCGCCTGGCCGAGACCTTCGCGGTCCCGGTGAGCCGGTCCACGCTCCTGCGGCTGATACGGGCCCTGCCGGATCCGGCGCACGCGGTGCCGCGCGTTCTGGGCGTCGACGAGTTCGCCCTGCGCAAGGGCCACGTCTACGCCACGATCCTGGTCGACATCGAGACCCGCCGCCCGGTCGATCTGCTGCCCGACCGCACGGTCGAGACCGTCCGCTCATGGCTGGCCGACCACCCAGGGGTGAAGGTCGTCTGCCGCGACCGGTCGGCCTCCTATGCCGAAGCCGTCCGGCTCGGTGCCCCGGACGCGATCCATGTCGCCGACCGGTTCCACCTGTGGCAGAACCTCGCCGAGGCGGTCGAGAAGACCGTGCTCCAGCACCGTGCCCTGCTACCCGAACCGGCCCCTCCAGCAGGCCCGGCTCCGGCTGTCGCCTTGGCGTCCGTCAGCTCCGAGCCCCGCCGGACCGGCCGGCTGTCCGACCGGGTCCGCGAACAGCACGCCGCCGTCCACACGCTCATGGAGGACGGGTTCAGCCTGCGCGCCATCGACCGACGCCTGGGCCTGGCCCGCAACACGGTGCGCCGACTGGCCGGCGCGAAGGACCCGGACGAGCTGCTGGTCGGCCGCTGGACCGGACGCACCAGCATCCTCGACCCCTACAAGCCCTACCTCCACCAGCGGTTCGCCGAGGGCCACACCATCGCCCGGCGCCTGTTCGAGGAGATCCGACAGCGCGGCTACCCGGGCCAGGAGCAGATCGTGCGCGTCTACGTGCGCCGCCTGCGGGAGGCGTTCCCCAACCAGGACCCGCCCCGCCACAAGCCCTCCGTCCGGGACGTGACCAGCTGGATCACCCGCCGTCCCGACCGCCTCCGCGACGAGGACGCTCAGCAGCTCAAGGAGGTCCTCGCCCGAGTCCCGGTGCTGGCCACCACCGCCGAGCACGTCAGGGCCTTCGCCGAGCTGATGAACGACCGCCGCGGACGAGAGCTCAAGGACTGGATCACCCGCGTCCAGCAGGACCAGGTCCCAGCCCTTCGAAGCTTCGCCACCGGCCTCCTGCAGGACCTCGAGGCGGTCGTCGCCGGCCTCACCCTGAACTACAGTTCCGGCGCGGTCGAGGGTCACAACAACAAGATCAAAATGCTGAAGCGGCAGATGTTCGGCCGCGCCAACTTCGACCTCCTGCGCAAGCGCGTCCTCCACGCGGCATGAGAGCGCTGAATGTGGGGGTCACATCAGGGCTGGACGGCGATGGCGCCGAGCACGACGGCCCAGGGCGGGGGCTCGGGTCAGTGCTGGCCGAGGCCTCGGCTGTCGAGGTAGTCGACCAGCGCGGCCTCCTTTCGGAGCAACTGATCGCGGTCATCGGCAGGTAGCGAGGCAAGGGCGTCGACCAGAACGCGTTTGCGAGGAACGTAGACCATGTTGCCCGAGTAGATCCGGCACCCCGAGCACCAGGCAAACCCGACGCAACGCTCGAAGAACGAGGACTCGGGCGGATGGAAACGGTACTGGTAGGAGCGGACAGGCTCGTGGCACACGAGGCAGATCCAGCGGTCACCGTCGCGGACTGACCAGCCGTTTCCCCTCTTGCGCCAGGACTTCCGTCCGGCCGGTGCTCTTCAAGTCGCCATGCGCTCATTCTGCCTTGGGACGGCGTTCAAGGGACAACCGATCGCTCTGGCTATCCATGAGACGGCACGTCAGTCACGACCGTTCATGATCGCGGTTTCGGTGACGCTCTGTGGCTCTGGCGCGGAAAGTGATCCAGAACCACGGTTCAACCGCCGCCGACATCGTAGCGCGATCACCGCGGCACCAATGCGTACCGGTGCCCATCCCGGTGGCCGAAGTGTGGGTATGTCCGACGGACCGTACGAAACGGGGCCCACTTCCCGGCCCGTCGCGTCATCCGGCCGTCGGTACGTCGCCGCATCGCCGCGCTGGGGTTGCAGGGGCCAATCCGGCGCCCCTGGCGGATGATCCGCAGCACTGCCTTGTCGGACGGCAGCTGTTCTTCATGCCGTCCGGGCGCACTCGCTGCGGCCGCGGATGTTGATGGAGGTGAACTCGGCCAGGTCGACCGGGTACGGGGCGGCCCAGAGCTGGATGCTGTCGACGTCCCCCGGCGACACGAGGAGCGTGTTCTCTCGCACCTCGTGGACGGAATAGCTGCGGATTCTGCTGTCGGACATCGTCCTGGTGGCAAATCCGGTCGTGGCCGGTAGTGGCATGAGGGTCGTTACTCCTTGATGTCTTCTACAGCTCGGTCCAGCCGCACGCGGGCCGGTCCGGATCGGCGAGGGAGCTCCACACCTTCCCGGTAGCCCCGTACCTCTCGATGTCCTGGAGCGTGGCCGCCCCGGCGGGGACGTTCCTCAGGAAGTTGACCACCCGCGGACTGTCGGCGGCGGCGACCTGGAGGTCCTCGATCCGGTTGCGCAGCGTCGTCTCCGAGGTCTTCTCGGACCCCGCGGTCAGCACGAACAACACCCTGGGGAACCTCGGGTAGAAGTCCTGCCAGGCCGGCAGGGCTCCCTGCGCCTCCGTGGTTCCGCGCAGGTGGAGCGGAACCGGGGTGTACTCGAAATACCGCGCGTACGAGGTCAGCTTCGAGCTGAGCTTCTGTAGAGCGCGGCCAGGGCCGCACGGTCGAACGCCGCACCGTCGTGCCGGCGCTTACGGCGCTTCGTGGGGACGGCCACCGTCATCAGGGACTCCTTCATCAGTGCTCTCTGGTGCCGGCCAAGCCAACCCCGCGCACCTTGACGGATCCCTTGATGCCCGGGCTTCGCCGCGTAACGACTCGGTATCGCAGACACCATCAAGGGATCAGCCGATTCCTTGATGCTTTGCTGCGCCCAGGTCAGACGCGGTGTCAGTGGACGTTAAGTCCGTTTCTGGTAGCGGCCTCGTTCGGGTTGGGTGAGGAAGCCTTGGCGAGTGAGGCGTCCGAGGCGGCTGCGGGTGATG
>NZ_JBHWDU010000200.1:0-3528 GCF_042734825.1 Kitasatospora sp. NPDC059648
ACGCGTCCCCACCGACGACAACGACTGACAGCGAGACCACGACTGGCCCTCAACTGAACCGTTGGAACCGGCCCGTTTTCAGCCGTCGCCGACAGACACCCTCACTACCCTCGCCGAGCGGGCCAAGGCCGCTGAAGATCACGCATCCCAGGCCGCAGCCCAAAGCCGTGAGCAATTGCGAGCTGACGTTGAACGAGCCCGCAAAGACGCCCAAGCCCAAGCCGCCAAGCTGCAAGAATCAGCGCGCGGTACCGAAGCGAAGATGTCGCAGTGGTGGGCCGAGATGCAGCAGAACTGGCGTGAGCACACGGCCAAGGTGAGCAACGACATCCAGGCCCGCAAGCAGGAGCACGATGCGGCCCGCGCAGCCCGCGCGGCCGACCGGGCCGAGGCGGATGCGAACGCCGCGATCGAATTCGCGCTGGCTGCCGTCGAAGAAGCCGAGTACGCAGTCCTCGATGCTCGACTTGCCCGACTGGAAGCCGACGAGAAGAGCTCGAAAGTTTGATGGCCGGCCGGCCAGCCAGCCAGCCAGCCAGCGGCCGCCGTGCCCTTGCCCCAGGTGCAACAGGGCCGGATCTGCTGGTATCACTGCGGTGACCTGCGGCCAGTTTGCTGGCCGCGGCTGATGTCCGAGTTGGGCGAGCAGCGCATTCTGAGCCGTGAAGTCCAGGGGACCTGGCTGGAAGGCCGGATCCCTGCGACATGCCGTACCCCCTCTCTGTCAGCCCTGGGTGAGCGTACTGGTCCGGGACGCGCTCGCATGACGGAAGAGCGGACCCGTCTGCCCGCATCAGTTGGTCGGATGAAGCGGCGGTGCCCGCCAGAGCACCGCCCCGGGCCTGAGCCCGCCGACGAGGAGCCGACATGACCAAGGCCGGATCCGCCTGGGCGACCGGCTGTGAGTGAACGCCCTGGCATCATTCCGCTCTCTGTCGCCGCCGGAGGTGCTCCGGTCGCGGCACCGGTGATCGACGTTCCGCCGCCACGCCACGTGCGCCGGGCGGCCGATCTGCTGCGGCTGCTCGTCTCCGGCGCCGTGCTGGTGGTGACGGTGCTGTCGGCCGTCGCGGCGTTCGCGTCCACCCGTAGGATGCAGCAGGGGCTGCTCGACGCGGCGACCGCGCTGCCGCCGGGATTGCGCGACGGTGTCGTCGGAGCGGTGCAGGTGGTCGCCATCGTCGCGCCGGTGGTGGCCCTCGGCGTGTTGATCCTCCGGCGGCGGGGGGACGCGATCCTGAGGATCGTGCCGGCAGCGGCGCTGGGCGCGCTGCTTTCATGGTCCATTACCCACCTGGCCCTGGCGCGCAGCAGACCGGACCTGTGGCCGCAGGTGCTGGTGGGGCGAGGCTCGCTGCTGCATGCCGGCTGGCCGTCGGCAGCGTACCTGGCCGCCTGCGCGGCGGCGGTCATCGCGGCAGGCCCTTGGCTGGAGGCGCGTCTGCGGCGGACGTGGTGGACGCTGACCGTCGTGTGCGCCGGGCTGAGCGTCGCGGCCGCCGCGATCATGCCGCTGGAGGCAGTCGCCGCGCTCGCCGCGGGAGGTGTGGCCGGATCTGCCGTGCTGCTGCTGGCCGGAGGCCCGGCGGACCGGCCGGCCCCGCAGGCGGTCGCCGACGCACTCGTCGCGTGCGGGATCCCGCTCGCCGCCCTGCGGGCCACACCGTCACCTGGTCGACGCCCGGGGGAAGGGGTCGGCTACGGCGCCGAGACCACCGCCGGCGCGCGGCTCGCGGTACAGGTGCTCGGCCCCGAGGACCGCAACCGCGATCTCTTCCACCGGCTGGCCCGGCTCGCGCTGCTGCGCCACTCCGACGACACCGGCGCGCACACCCCACTCCCCGCGGTCGAGCATGAACTCCTCATGCTCGTGTTCGCAGGCCGTACCGGCGCCCGGGCGGCCGAGCCGGTGATCGCGTACCCGGTGGTCAGGGGCGGCGCACTCCTGGCGACGATCGAGCACGCTGGGCGTCCGCTGTCCGCGGTCCCGGTCGAGGAGATGACCGACCAGATGCTCGCTGGGGTATGGACGTCCGTGGCCCGCCTCCAGAAGCACCGGCTGGCGCACCGGGCGCTGCGCCCCGAACACATCCTCGTCGAGCCGGACGGTGCGTCCCGGCTCATCGCGTTCGCGCGCGCCCGGCTGGGCGCCACACCCGACGCGCTCGGCAGCGACATCGCCGAACTGCTGGCCACCACCGCGACACGCGTCGGGGCGCCGCGCGCCACCCGGTGTGCGCTGGTCGGACTCGGCCCGCGGCTGCTGGCGACCGCCCTGCCCTACCTGCAGCCGCTCGCACTGCTCGGCCCCGCCCAGCGCGAGGTCGCCCGGTACGACCAGGCCCGCGCGCGGGCGGCGGGAGCGGGTGCCAAGCGGCGCGCGGTGCGCCCCGGCGGCCGCCCGAGCCTGCTGCGTGACCTCTCTGCCGAAGTCGTGGAGGCGACCGGCGCCGAGCCGACTCCCCTCGCGCACCTCGCGCGCTTCACCTGGAAGAGCATCCTCGGCCTCGTCGGCGCGTTCCTTGTCCTTCACCTGCTGCTGCCGCAGCTCGCCAGCGCCCCGGCGGTGGTGGCCGCATTGCGCCAGGCCGACTGGTGGTGGGTGCTCGCCGTACTACCCGTCACCTTCATCTCCCAGGTGTTCTCCAGCTACCTGCAAATGGGCACCATTCCGGCCAAGTTGCCCTTCGGCCCCACGTATGAGGTGCAGTTCGCCAGTTCGTTCCTAAACCGCATCACCCCGAACAACGTCGGCGGCATGGCTCTCAACCTGCGCTACCTGCAGAAGACGGGGATCGAGACGGGGGCCGCCACGGCCTCTGTCGGCCTGCAGAGCCTCGCCAACGCCGTCTCCAACGCCGCGCTCGCCGCCTGGTTCTTCGCCTGGGCCGGACGGCACCACACCGGAGCGCACCTGCACCTGTCTGCAAGCCGGTATGTGCTGCCGGCCATCGCCCTGACCCTCGCGGCCTGCGGTCTGCTCGGTATCACCCCAGCCGGCCGGCGCTTCCTGCACGAGAAAGTGTGGCCGTTCCTGCGCGCGGCGGCCTCAACCGTGACCGGGGTCGCCTCCGACCCCGCCAAACTGGCTCTCCTCGTCACCGGCGCACTCGGTCTGCCCCTCATCCAGGTCGTCGGACTCGCGCTGAGCGTGCACGCGTTCGGCGGCGATCTCCCCTTCGTCCAGGCCGGCGCCGTCTACATGGCAGCACGCCTCGTCGCCAACGCGGCTCCTGTCCCCGGCGGACTGGGCGCCCTTGAAGCCGGCCTCATCGCCGGTCTGACCATGCTCGGCGTCACGGCCGGCGCAGCCACCTCCGCCGTGCTCGTGTACAGGCTCCTCACCTTCTGGCTGACCGTCCCGCTGGGCGCCCTGGCCCTGCGCGCGGTACGGCGCAAGGACTACGTCTGACGCCGCTGCCGTCGCCGGCTAAAAGATCGTTTCAGAATGACTTTCGAAGGCGCCGGAGGCAGATGATGCTGCAGGCGAGATCGAGTAGTCCCTGGTGGAGATCGGCGCGTCGCTCG
>NZ_JBHWDU010000201.1:0-3154 GCF_042734825.1 Kitasatospora sp. NPDC059648
GTCGGGCGCCGTGGCGGGCGGCGGTGTCCACGACCATCGCCGACGGCGGCTACCCGGGCACGGACTTGGTAGTCCCCACCGGCGGTCGCGTGGCGTTAGCTGACCGAGTGGCAGGTCGAACACAACCGCGAACACAAGCAGGTTCGCGCACGCGTCGAGCACGTCTTCGCCCGGACGAAGGCCTGGAAGATCCTACTCTGTTGGCGCTTGTCGCGCTCGTCAGCAAGGGCGTCGCCGAACGGGGTGAAGCCCATGCTCGCTCCAAACATGTCGTCACCGCTCCGGAAGGCGAGCAGGCGTGCCGACGGGCGTCTCCCGCCTCGCCGAAGTGGAACAAAGCGAGCGGGTCGGTCCGATCGCCGGAAGCGTAGCCAAGGGTCTTGGCCGAACGCGGATCCTGGTCGCCAAAGATCGCGGAGGGACGACTATAGACCTGCAGAACATCGTCGAGCGTGCGGTCGGTCTCTGCCCAGCCTTCGGCCGTCTCGACGAGGCTCGTGTAGTCGTGAGTCGCCAAGGCTCGATCGAGACGGAGCCAGCCACGGTTGTGAGCTGCGGCGCCGTACTCGGCAGCCACCACGTGAATCTCCGGCTGGGGGAAGCAGTAGCGCAGCAATGCCGCCATGTTCAACCGAGCGTTGTCGTCCACGATCCACCGCGTGCCGTCGGGCTGTGCCTCGTCCTGGGCGAGGGCGTCGGGAAGGAAGGCAAGCGCGCGAGGCCGCCGTGCGCGTCGGGACAGCGCACGGCGGCGTTGAACTCGTCGAGCACGTGGACGCGTTCCGCCTTGGTGAGCGGGGTCCGGTGGCGAGCCGTTCGGGGGGTGCTCCTCAGGGACGGCATGCCGACCACCTTGGGCTGTTGCCGTCCGGCTGTCCACCCTGTTCTTCAATCCGTGAGGGTCCGGGTCGGTTCAGCAGTGATCGCCAGGGTCGGGGTCAGGACTCTCGCCGAGGTCCGCGAGGAGGCTCCGGACGCGGTCGGCGATGGCGGTGTGACGTTCGACTTCGCGGGGCCAGCCGCGTTCGATGGCGTCCTGCTCGGTGAGCGACAGTTGCATTGCGCGTGGATCGTTCGGGTGTCGGGTGCGGGTGAGGAGGTCGGCGCTCTCCAGGGTGCGGGCGAGTTTGGAGATGTAGAGGGCTTCGAGGCCGGTGTGGTCGGCGAGTTGGCGTTGACTGGGTTGCTGGCCGCGGCGTGTCAGTGTGTGCAGCGAGGCCATGAGCGGCGCCAGACCAGGAATCCGGCGGTGCTGCGCGGTCTCGGGTTCGGGTGCAGGTCCCGGCTGCTGTCGGCGGCGGACGGTGGTCGGTGTGGTGTTGTCGTGGGTGAGTGGGAGGTTCCCGGTGACCGGTGCCGAAGCGGTGCCGGTTCGGCGCTGGTCGTGGGGTGGCGCAGGGTGTTGCGGCGCCCTGCGGGGTGTGCCCGTGTCGGGCTTCCTGTTCGGGGTGCGGTTGGTCGAGGCGGGGAGTGCGGGCGAGGCTTTGGCCTTGCGGGTCAGGACGTCTGGCGTGTCTGTTGTTTGCGGGGTGTGCGTAGGCCGAGGTGGGAGACTTGGCCGAGGTGGCGGAGTTTGTCGGGGTTGGCCACGGCGTGGATCTTGTGCACTGTGCCGTTGTGGGCGATGTCGAGGGCGAGGACGTTGAGCACTCGTCCCTGGGTGTCGTAGGTGACCAGGCCGGGGTGGCCGTTGACGCGGGCCGGCACGAGGGCGGCGCCGAGTTCGGTGATCCGGCGCAGACCGCTGTGGAGGAGTTTGGCGACTTGCAGCGGGTTGGCGACCGGGCGGCCGACGGCCAGGGCCTTGCCGCCGCCGTCGCCGTGCAGGACGACGTCGGGGGCGAGCATGGCGAGCAGTTCCTCCAGGTTCCCGCCGGCGGCGGCCTGGAAGAAGCGGCGGGCCAGCTCGTCGCTCTGTGTGCGTCGGGCCGGGGGCGGGGGCGGGGGCGGGGTGTCGGTGGTTGCGGCGAGGTGTTTCCTGGCCCGGGTGAGGATCTGGCGGCAGTTGGCTTCGGATTTTCCGGTAAGCTGCGCGATCTGGGGGTAGTTGTAGTCGAAGGCCTCGCGTAGCAGGAACACCGCGCGTTCCACGGGGGAGAGGGCTTCCAGCATCATCAGGAACGCCATCGACAGCGAGTCGGCGAGTTCGGCGTGTTCGGCGGGGGTGTGGCCGGGGCCGTTGGTGAAGGCGACGACCGGTTCGGGCAGCCACTCGCCGACGTAGGTCTCGCGTCTCACGCGTGCCGAGCCGAGGTGGTTGATGCCCAGGCGGGTGACCGAGGTCGTCAGGTACGCCTTGAGGTTGGTGACGGTGGTGCCCGCTTGCTCGGCGCGGGTGAGGTTGAGGAAGGTGTCCTGGACGAGGTCCTCGGCGTCGCCGACCGAACCCGTCATGCCGTAGGCGATGGAGAACAGCAGCGGCCGGTACCCGGCCGCCTCCGCCACGTGCGCCACGTGCGCCGATTCCGTCATGCAGCCCCGTCCCTTCCGGCGCCACCGCGGCGGGTGGCGCGCGTCACACCGGCCGGTCTGTCACAGGCGGCCGGGCTGCCCTGTCCCAGAGGGCACCAGGGGACAAGGTACCGAGGAGAACATGATGGAAGCCCGCCTGAACCCTTTCGCCAGCCCGGTGATGGGCAAGGTCTTCAAGCACCTGGTCGCCGCCAACCGCCTCGTCGGCGTGGAGTCCGCGCTGGCGCCCGCTACTGACTGATCGTTTCAGAATGAGGTTCGGAGTCGTCGCAGGCAGATGATGCTGCAGGCGAGTTGAAGCAGGCCCAGGTGGAGGTCGGCACGTATCTCGTAGCGGATCCGCAGGCGCTTGAACTGGTGGAGCCAGGCGAAGGTCCGCTCGACCACCCAACGTGTCTTCCCAAGCCCCGAGCCGTGGGCGACGCCGCGGCGGGCGATCCTCGGGGTAATGCCACGGCGCCGGAGGATTCGACGGTACTTGTCGTAGTCATAGCCACGATCGGCGAACAACCGGCGTGGCCGTCGGCGAGGTCTGCCACGCAGGCCCCGGATGGGCGGAATCAGGGCCAGAAGCGGCAGGAGCTGCTTGACGTCGTGCCGGTTCCCGCCGGTCAGGGAGACGGCCAGCGGCGTGCCGTGACGGTCGACGATCACATGGTGCTTGGAGCCAGGTCGGCCTCGG
>NZ_JBHWDU010000202.1:0-2932 GCF_042734825.1 Kitasatospora sp. NPDC059648
GCACGGGGGGGTGCGGCCGGCCGTCGGTGGATGGTGGGTGGCGGGGTCAGCCCTGGGGGTGGTGGGCCGGGATCGGCGGGAGCTCGCCGGTGGTCTCGTACTCGCTCAGCATCTCGATCCGGCGGGTGTGCCGGGCCTCGCCGCTGTAGGGGGTGTTGAGGAAGGCCTCGACGAACTCGGTGGCCTCCTCGACCGTGTGCATCCGGCCGCCGACGGAGATCACGTTGGCGTTGTTGTGCTGACGGCCCAGCTCCGCGGTCTGCACGCTCCAGGCCAGCGCCGCGCGGACGCCCTTGACCTTGTTGGCGGCGATCGCCTCGCCGTTGCCCGAGCCGCCGATCACGATGCCCAGCGCGTCCTCGTCGGCGGCGGTGCGCTCGGCGGCGCGCAGGCAGAACGGCGGGTAGTCGTCCTCGGCGTCGTAGATGTGCGGCCCGCAGTCGACCGGCTCGTGGCCGGCCCCCTTCAGCCACTCCACCAGGTGGTTCTTCAGTTCGTATCCGGCATGGTCGGAGCCCAGGTACACGCGCATGCCATGAGTGTGGCATGCGGGCGTGCCCGGGCCCGACAACGGGGGCGCCGGTGTCAGCGCCGGCCGAGCAGCTTCCAGGCGAGCGGCAGGGCGCCGGCCGCGAGGGCGGCCTTGAGCGCGTCGCCGACCAGGTACGGGTAGAGGCCCAGTTCGGCGGCGCGGGCCAGCGACACGTGCAGGCTGAGGGCCAGGTACGGGACGCCGACCGCGTAGATGGCGAGGCTGCCGAGGACCATGGTGACGGCGGTGTTCACCGGGGTGCGGTCGGCGCCGCGGCGGGCCAGTGCGCCGGTCAGGGCGGCGGCGAGGACGAAGCCGAGCACGTAGCCGAAGGAGGGCATGGCCCAGCCGGAGGTGCCCTCGGCGAACCAGGGCAGGCCCGCCATTCCGGCCAGCAGGTAGAGCGCCAGCGAGGCGACACCGCGGCGGGCGCCGAGCGCGGTGCCGACCAGCAGGGCGGCGAAGGTCTGGCCGGTGACCGGCACCGGCGAGCCGGGCACGTTCACCGACAGCTGGGCGGCCACGCCGGTCAGTGCGGCGCCGCCGGCCACGAGGGCCAGGTCGCGGGCCTGGGCGCCGAGACGGGTGGAGGCGGTGGGCAGCAGGTCGGCGAGGACGGCGCGGCGCGCTGTCGGGGCGGTGGCGGTGGCGGTGGCCATCGGGAACTCCTCGGTAAGGGTCCAGGTGAGTGAACACCTGTGAACCTACGCGGTGATCCACCGCGCCGCCGCCACGGTTTCGAACAAAGCCCCGCCCCCGGGCGTTGTCGGAAACGGCCCGAAACGACGATCCGTCAATCTACCGTCGCGTACCGTCACCGGCCGGTCCGCATGGTGGGCCCGGGCGGACATCCCTTGGCATGAACAGCGGGGCCCCCGGATATTGGACAACTCATGCCGCATTCCGCACAGTCTGGATCCAGCCCTATGGCCCCCATCCCCGCGCCCCCGGCGCCCGGGACCACCGACAGCACCCCGCAGGAGCCCGGCGGCCAGCAGCTCAGCCACGGGCTCAAGCAGCGCCACCTGTCGATGATCGCCCTCGGCGGCGTCATCGGCGCCGGCCTGTTCGTGGGCTCCGGCGCGGGCATCGCCGCCGCCGGCCCGGCGATCATCCTCGCCTTCACCCTCTCCGGCCTGCTGGTCATGCTGATCATGCGGATGCTCGGCGAGATGTCCGCCGCCCGCCCGGCCTCCGGCTCCTTCTCGGTCCACGCCGAGAAGGAGATCGGCCCCTGGGCCGGGATCACCGCGGGCTGGATGTACTGGGTGATGCTCTGCTGCGGCGTCGCCGCCGAGGCCACCGCCGCCGGAAAGATCGTCAACGGCTGGATACCCGGGGTCTCCTCCTGGGTCTGGGTCGGCCTGTTCATGGTCTTCTTCTGCGCCAGCAACCTGACCGCGGTGAAGAACTTCGGCGAGTTCGAGTTCTGGTTCGCCGCCGTCAAGGTCGCCGCGATCGTCACCTTCCTGGTCCTCGGCGGGCTCGGCGTCGCCGGCGTGATCGGCCCCGGCGCCCCCGGTGCCGCCAACCTCACCGGCCACGGCGGCTTCCTGCCCAACGGCGTCAGCGGACTGATCGTCGGCCTGCTCGCCTCCGTCTTCGCGTACGGCGGCCTGGAGACCGTGACCATCGCCGCGGCCGAGTCCGACGACCCCAAGCGGAACGTCGCCAACGCGGTGCGCACGGCGGTGTGGCGGATCGCGATCTTCTACATCGGCTCGATGGCCCTGGTGGTCGCCCTGGTCTCGTGGAAGGACCCGGCGGTCGTCGCCGACGGCCCGTACGTCACGGTGCTGCGCCACCTCGGGGTCCCCGGGGCAGGGACGATCATGGAGGTGGTGGTGCTCGTCGCGCTGCTGTCCGCGATGAACGCCAACATCTACGGCGCCTCCCGGATGGCGTACTCGCTGGTCGGCCGCGGCCAGGGCCCCAAGGCGCTGGCCAAGGTCAGCGGCGGGGTGCCGCGCCGGGCAGTGCTCGCCTCCTGCCTGTTCGGCTTCGGCGCCGTGCTGGCCGCCAAGTTCTGGCCCGCCACCGTGTTCACCTGGCTGATGAACACCACCGGCGTCGCGATCCTGGTGGTCTGGCTGTTCATCTGCATCGTCCAGCTGCGGATGCGCCGCCGGCTGGAGCGCGAGGCGCCCGAGCTGCTCACCGTGAAGATGTGGGGCTACCCGTACCTGACCTGGATCGCCATGGCAGCGGTGGCCGGCATCCTCGCCCTGATGACAACGACCGAGGGCAACCGCCAGCAGCTCTACGCGGCCGGCGTGCTGGTCGCCCTGCTCATCACGGCCGGCCTGCTCAAGCAGCGCCGGGACGCGGCCGCGGGCTGAACCGGGCGAAACGCGGAAGGGGCGCCCGCCCCATGTGGTTGCCGGGCCCCAACGCCGTGGC
>NZ_JBHWDU010000203.1:0-2925 GCF_042734825.1 Kitasatospora sp. NPDC059648
AGGTCATGCCCGAGCCGAAGCCGAGCTCCTGGGGCAGCCATTCCCACTGGATCCCGGTGTGGAGCACGAACAGAATCCCTTGCAGACAACCCCGGTCGTCCAGAGGAGGACGGCCGAGCTTGCGCAGCCGCTGCTGCCTCCCGGGCAGCAGCGGCTCAATCCGGCCCCACAAGTCGTCCGACACCAGCCACGGCGGTCTCTTCCCCACGGCTTACCCCACGAGCGCCCGGGCGAACGGACATGGGCACCGAGCAGTCCTGTTGGTTTCTCCTACCCGCCCGGGGCATGCAACGACTCCGCAACACTTCCCGGTTTCCGGCTTCCGCCAACGGAGTTGATGGAAAGCATGACTTCATGCACGACAGACTGCCGGATGACGGGGGAGCCGGCTACCAGGTCGTGGTCGAGGACCTGGTAGACGCCTCCTGGGGGATGCACCAGAGCAGCGAGGACCTGCTCGCCACCACGAACGCCCTGGTGGGCGAACTGGCGACCCAGAAGGGAACGGTCGGGGCGGACGAGGCCGGCCAGCTGTTCGGCTCGGTGTACGACCCGGCGGCGAGGACGACCGTCAACCAGATCGGCAACGCCTGCGTCATCATCGGCTCCGGAGCGGCCGCGATCCTGCAGACGGCCAAGAACTACCTGGCGGCCGAGTCCTCGCTGGCGGCCGGCCTGCTGGCCGCCAGCGGTGACGGCGGGAGCAGCGGTCTGGCCACGCCCTGGCTCAGCCGCTCCGACCAGTGCCAGGAGCTCCACGATCCACGGGGGCTCGGCAACTCGCTGCCCGAGGCCGTCGGAGACACCAGCTGGGAGAAGCAGTTCCTCGGTGGCGGCCGGTACCGCGGTGACCCCGACGGGCTTCGGCAGATCGCGGCTACCTGGCGCAAGGCCGCCGGCATACTGACCAACGTCCTGGCCGACGCCCAGGGCAGTTGGACCACCGCCGTCCAGGACTACGAGGGCCCGGCGAGTGTGGGAGTCAACGCGTACTTCACCCAGTTCGTCGGAAAGGCAGCTGCTCCGGCCCGTCCTGCGGAGGGGCAGACCCTCCTCGCGAACCTCCCGGCGGCCTGCTCGCTGCTCGCCGCCTGCTGCGAGAGCTACGCGGACCACATCGAGGCGGCGCAGAAGCAGTTGGACGGCGACGCCCTTTCCCTCCTGTCGCCCGGTCCGATCTGGGACAACCCGGTGTTCGGCGGCAACGGCAACGACGGCGGGCTGAAGGACCGGGTCGAGGGCGACGCGGACATCCACTCCCTGGGCGCGGTGGCGCACATCCTCGATGGCAGCCAGGCGGTCGTCACCATCCCAGGACAGCCGAACTCCGGGCAACCGCTGCTGCCTTGGCTACCGGGCGGCGGAGTCCGCGAGTGGGGCGGCGACCCGCTCTCCCCGGACCCCTTTCCCGATCCGATCGTGCTCGCCTCGGTCGGCTTCCTGCCCACCGTCCAACGGCCGCGCAACCCGCTCCAGCCGGACGTCGACCCCATCGCCCCACCGGACCCGCCCGATCCGCGGTTCCCGGCCCTCACGCCCGCTCAACTGGCCTCCTTCACGACCTGGCAGAAGAGCCTGACCGAAGGGGACTTCTCCGACGCGGGCAACATAGCGGCACAGGCCTACCAGCTCAGGACCTCGGGGTACCCCGAGTTCGCGCTGCCGCTCCCGGCGGGTTCGAACCTGGGCGCGACAAACACCCTGATGGTGGACGGGATCCGTCCGACGGACGGGATGGCCGTCGAGGCCAAGTACGTCCAGAACCCGAAGAGTTGCTACCGGACCCTGGACAGCCTCCTGACCAACACCCAGAACAACAAGCGCCAGTTCCTGTACGCCGATGACCGGACCGAGATGGCCAAGTACCGCGCCGCCCTGGCGAACCCGCAGAACCAGGGTCAGCTCCGAGGTGTCGAGGTCGACACCAACAACGAACCCTCGGTGGCCTATTGGGACACCATGCTGGCCCTGTACGGCGTCAACGGCTACGCCCGCTATGTCGCGTGACCGGCAGCGGGAGCAGCCGGTGCCCGTTCCCGCCATCCCGACGCCGATCGAGGAGCAGGCCCACTACTGGATCTTCGAACCCGTGACGGACGGCCTGTGGGGCCTGACCCTCGATGCGTTCCGGCAGGCCCTTCTCCGGCGCGAGCCGACGGAGTTCACCCACGTCTGGGACCATCCGGGGCACGGGCGCCGCAACGGGGTCACCATGAGCTTCGGGATCACCCTGGACCAGCGGGCGGTGGAGGGAGTCGCGGGCGTAGCGGGCGAAGGCGCCGCCATCCGGAACACCACGGCCGCGCAGGCCGCCGAGTTCGGCTCGTGGCTCGCGCGGGAGGTCGTGCCGGTCGGGGCGGCCCTGCGGATCAGCTCCCGCGAGGGCATCGACTTCGACGTTCCCGACGTGCTCGCGACCGCCTGCACCGAGGCGGAGCTGCGCGAACTCCTCCTCGACCACATCCGCCGGATCGACGAGTCGGCGTGGCGCGTGATCAACCGGCGGAGCGTTCCCGACCCCCGGCTGCGGTACTGGTGAGACCCGTCCGCCGCGACGCGTCAGCGGCGGATCCAGGTGCTGTTGCCGGCCGTGCGGCTGCAGTACTGTCTGCCGGCATGGGGCCTGACCAGGAGCTGGTGAACAAGGATCTTCCTGCCGGGACGCACGCCGAGGGCGTGCCGTACGAACTGTTCCGTGAACTGCGGGCGGTGGCGCCGGTTGCTGGGTGGAGGAGCCAGCCGTGGGGAACTGGCCAGCCGGACCCGGGTACTGGGCCGTTCTGCGGCACGCCGACGTCAAGCAGGTGCTCCGCGACCCCGCCGTCTTCTCCTCGCATCTCGGCGCCACGCAGATCCGGGAGCCCGACTCGGCGGCCGATCTGGAGTTCGCCCGGACGATGATGCTCCACCAGGACCCGCCGGACC
>NZ_JBHWDU010000204.1:0-2833 GCF_042734825.1 Kitasatospora sp. NPDC059648
ACCAGCGATTCGTCGGCGGTGGCGAGGAGTTCGGCCTGGTCCTCGGGCGAGAACTCGACCTCGGGGCTGCGCAGCGAGCCGACCGAGGCGCGGGCCGCGGCGAGCGGGGTGCGCAGGTCGTGGCTGACCGCGGCGAGCAGTGCGGTGCGCATCCGGTCGGCGGCCTTGATCGGCTCGACCTCGGCGGCGGCCACGGCCAGCCGGTCGCGCTCCAGCGCGGCGCCGACGTGGGCGGCGAAGGCGGTGAGCACCCGCTGGTCGGCCGCGGGCAGCCGGCGGCCGGTCAGGACGAGAACGGCCCGCTCTCCGACTGCCACCTCGGTGCTCTCCTGGCCTTCGGTCTCGTCGGCCCCGCCCGTCGCGGCATCACTGCAGGCGATGGTCTCTCCCGTGAGGCTGTCGAGCAGGGCGACGGAGTCCATGCCGAAGGCCGTCCGGGACTTCTCCAGCAGGGCGGGCAGGGCGTCGGCGCCGCGCAGCACGCTGCCGGCCAGGGTGGAGAGGGTCTCGGCCTCGGCGGTGGCGCGGGCGGCCCGGGTGGTGAGCCGGCCGGCGTGGTCGACCACGGTGGAGACGGCGAGCGCGACGGTGGCGAAGACCACCAGGGCGACGATGTTGTTGGCCTCGTCGATGGTCAGGGTGTGGAGGGGCGGGATGAAGAAGTAGTTCAGCAGCACCGAGGCGATGAACGCGGCCAGCAGGGCGGACAGCGCGCCACCCAGCAACGCCACGGCTACGACGCCGAGCTGGAAGATCAGCGCGTCCGTGGTGAGGTTGAGCGTGCTGCGGAACGGCGACAGCGCGAGGGTGAGCAGCAGGGGAACGATCAGGCCCGCTGCGTATCCGGCGATGGTGCGGCGCTTGGAGTGGCGTCGGCCCAGTGCGGGCAGTCGGCCGCGGCCGGTGAACTCGTGGGTGACCATGTGGACGTCGATGTCCTCGGAGGCGTCCACGGTGGTCTGTCCGGTGCCGGGGCCGGTGAGGAAGCGGTTGACCCGGCCGCGGCGGCTGGTGCCGAGCACCAGCTGGGTGGCGTGGTGGGCGCGGGCGAAGGCGAGCAGCGCGGTGGGGATGTCGTCGCCGACCACCACGTGGTAGCTGCCGCCGAGGGTCTCGACCAGCTGCCGCTGTTGGGCGAGGGCGCCGGAGGAGGCACCGGCCAGGCCGTCGCTGCGGGAGACGTGGACGGCCAGCAGGTCGCCGCCGGCGGTGCGGTCGGCGATCCGGGCGGCGCGTCTGATCAGGGTCTCGCCCTCGGGGCCGCCGGTGAGGGCGACCACCACCCGCTCACGGGTCTCCCAGACCCGGTCGATGCTGTGGGCCGCGCGGTAGTCGCGCAGCCCCTCGTCGACCCGCCCGGCGACCCAGAGCAGGGCGAGTTCGCGCAGGGCGGTGAGGTTGCCGACCCGGAAGTAGTTGGAGAGCGCGGCGTCCACCTTCTCGGCCTTGTAGACGTTGCCGTGGGCCATCCGCCGGCGCAGCGCCTGCGGGGCCATGTCGACGAGTTCGATCTGGTCGGCCCGACGGACCACCTCGTCCGGGACGGTCTCGCGCTGGGGGATGCCGGTGATCTTCCGGACGACGTCGTTCAGCGATTCCAGGTGCTGGATGTTGACGGTGGTGACGACGTCGATCCCGGCGGCGAGCAGTTCCTCCACGTCCTGCCAGCGCTTGGCGTTGCGGCCGCCGGGGATGTTGGTGTGCGCGAGCTCGTCGACCAGGACGACGGACGGACGGCGGGCGAGCACCGTGTCGAGGTCCATCTCCTCGAACTCGGCGCCCCGGTACGAGCGGTGGGCGCGGGGGATCACTTCCAACCCGTCCACCAGTCCTTCGGTGAACCTCCGCCCGTGGCACTCGATGAACCCGACCACCACCTCCGCGCCACGGTCCTGTCTGCGATGGGCCTCGTCCAGCATCCGGTAGGTCTTGCCGACCCCGGGGGCCGAACCGAGATAGACCCTCAGCCGGCCACGGCGGTGCACGGTGCCGGGGGCGAGGTCGCGGGCCATGGGCGCTGCTCTTTCCTTGTGTCGCTGGCAGGTTGGTGGTGCGCAGACATGGGCGACCGACCCGGGCGCGGGGGTTGCCCCTCGCACCCGGGTCGGTCTGGTCACTCGGCAGGCCGATGGAGTGTCATCACTTCTGCTCGCTGACGGCCTTGTTGAGCAGGACGACGTTGACGCCCCCGTCGCCGAGGAAGCCGAGCGAGCGGCCTTCGGTGTACTTGTCGACCAGCTGGTTGAGCGTGTCGGCCGGGAGGCTGCGGGCCTTGGCGACCCGGTTGACCTGCTCCTTGGCGTACGCCACCGAGATGTGCGGGTCGAGGCCGGAGCCGGAGGCGGTCAGCGCGTCGGCCGGCACGCTCGCCGGGTCGACGCCGTCGAAGGCGGCGACGGCGGCGCGGCGGTCGTCGACGGCCTTGAGCAGGTCGTCGCCGTTCGGGCCGAGGTTGGAGGCGCCGGACGAGGTCGGGTCGTAGCCGGTCCCGGCGGCGGAGGGGCGGGGCTGGAACCACTTCGGGTCCGGGACCGGCTCCTCCTTCGGGTCGTCGGGGTTCTTCTTCGGCAGGTTGAAGTTCTGGCCGATCAGGCTGGAGCCGACCTCCTTGCCGTCGGACCTCACGATCGAGCCGTTGGCCTTGTCGGCGAAGGCGGCCTGGGAGATGCCGGTGACCAGCAGCGGGTAGGCGACCCCCAGGATCACCGTGAGCACGAGGAGTACTCGCAGGGCGGTGAAGTGGGTCCGCACGACGGCGGGCAGGGGCTTGGACATCGCGGTGGACTCCTCTCTCAGCTGAGGCCGGGGATGAACTGGACGATCAGGTCGATCA
>NZ_JBHWDU010000205.1:0-2795 GCF_042734825.1 Kitasatospora sp. NPDC059648
GTTCCCATCGAACCGCCCCCGGGGGCTCCCGTCGTACGCCCGGACTACTGGGTCTTGATCGCACCCAGGATGTCCAGCTTCGCCGCCCGGTGGGCCGGCCAGAGCGCGGCCAGCAGGCCGATCACGGCGGCCGCGAGCAGGAAGCAGGCGATCTGCAGCGGCGGCACCACGGTGGTGATGCCCTTGAGGTCGTCCGCCAGGGTCCGGACGCCCGCCCAGGCCACCAGGATGCCGAGGCCGACCCCGACCAGTCCGCCGAACAGCGCGATCAGCAGCGACTCCAGCCGGACCATCCGGCGGATGCCCAGCCGGTCCAGGCCGATCGCCCGCAGCATGCCGATCTCCCGGCGGCGCTCGAACACCGACATCGCCATGGTGTTGACCACACCGAGCACCGCGATCACCACGGACATGCCGAGCAGCCCGTACATCATGTTCAGGATGTTGGTGACGGCCTGGCGGCTCTCCGCCTTGATGTCCTTCTCGCCCTTGACGGCGATCAGCGGATTGCCGCCGGTCGCGTCGCGCAGCGCCTGCCGGAGCTGCTCGGTCGCGCCGTTCGTGCCCTTGACCAGGACCTTGTTCAGGCCGGAGCCGGGCTGGGCGTGCGGGCCGACCACGGCCTCCGGGGCGAGCACCGGGGCCAGTGCGGTGTCGGCCTCCAGGACGCCGCCGACGGTGAGCGAGCCCTTGGTGCCGTCCGGGTAGGTCACGGCGAGGACGTCGCCGACCTTGTAGCGGGCCTGCTCGGAGCGGCCCGAACTCACCAGCAGCTTGCCCTGCTTGAGCGCGTCCGCCGAGCCCTCCCTGATCCTCACGGTGGCGAGCTGGTCGATGGTCGCCGCGTCCACGGCGGTCAGGAACTCGTTCTCGTCGGAACCCGCACCCGGCCCCCGGCCGACGGCGACCGGGACGCTGCGCTCGGTGCTCATCGCGCTGACGCCGTGCGCCTTGGCGATCTGCGGGGCGACCTCGGGGGAGAGGTCCGAGAAGTTCCGCATGGCGACGGTGTAGTCGGCCTTGAGGTCGCTGGAGGTGGAGTCGTCGACGGCCTTGTTCACCGAGGCGCCGACCACGGTCAGCGAGGTGATCAGGGTGACGCCGATGGTCAGCGCCGAGGCGGTGGCGGCGGTGCGGCGCGGGTTGCGCACCGCGTTCTCCCCGGCGAGCTTGCCCGGTGTGCCGTACACGGCCCGCAGCAGCGGGGCGAACAGGGCGATCAGCGGCCGGGACAGCAACGGGGTGAGCACGAACACGCCGATCAGCAGCGCCCCCGAGCCGAGGCCGACCAGCTTGACCTCCTTGCCGCTCGCACCGGCGGCCAGCGCGCCCGCACCGGCCACCGAGAACAGCAGCCCGACGGTGTTGCGCAGCCGCAGGCTCTTCTGGGTGGCGGGCTGCTCGGAGGAGCTCATCGCCGCGACCGGCGCGATCCGGGAGGCCCGGCGGGCGGGCAGCCAGGCGGCGACCAGGGTGACCAGCACGCCGACGGCGATCGCGGCCAGGACGGTGGTCGGGGCGATCACCAGCGGGCCGTCCGGCAGGTTGGCGTCCATCGGGCCGTTGAGCAGGGCCTTGAGCCCTACGGCGATCCCGATGCCGGCCAGCAGGCCGGCGACGGAGGCGGTCAGGCCGACCAGCGCGGCCTCGGCCTTCACCGAGCGGGTGATCTGCCGGCGGGTCGCCCCGACGGCGCGCAGCAGGGCCAGCTCCCTGGTGCGCTGGGCGACCAGCATGGAGAAGGTGTTGGCGATGATGAAGACCCCGACGAACAGCGCGATGGCGGCGAAGCCCATCAGGAAGGTGCTCAGGAACCTGGTGCCCCGGGCGATCATCCGGTCCTGCTCGTCCGCCAGTTCGCGGCCGGTCCTGGCCTCGATGCCGTCGCCCTTGGGGGCGGCCTGCCTGACGGCGGCGAGCAGCGCGGTGTCGTCGGCGCCCGGCGCGCCCTTGACGTCCAGCTCGGCGAAGCGGCCGGGGCTGAGGTAGAGCTGCTGGGCCGTGGCGGTGTCGAAGGCGGCCAGCGAGCCGCCGGCCATCACCCGCGGGTCGTTGGTGTGCAGGGTGCCGGTGAGCCTGAGCTGCATCACCGGGCCGTTGACCGCGACCCGGACGGTGTCGCCGACCTTGAACCCGCCCTTCTCGGCGGTCCTGGTGTCGAGCGCGA
This sequence comes from Kitasatospora sp. NPDC059648, assembly GCF_042734825.1. NCBI lineage: Bacteria > Bacillati > Actinomycetota > Actinomycetes > Kitasatosporales > Streptomycetaceae > Kitasatospora > Kitasatospora sp. NPDC059648. Next base: position 2,168 of record NZ_JBHWDU010000205.1, read on the forward strand.
TCTCGGTGGCGTCCTTGGGGCCGCGGCCGGCGACCAGCGGGTAGCGCGGGTCGGTGCCGTCGGCGCCCGGCACGTAGTTGGTGCCGGTGGTGGAGAAGCCGTTGCCGATCAGCGCGCCCTTCTTGTCGGCGATGCCGGCGAAGCCGCTGACCACGCCGCGCACGTCGGCGGCGCCGGGCAGGGCGGCCAGCTTGCGGCGGGTGTCCTCGGTGAGGGTCGGACCGGTGGTGGCCCTGCCGCCGTGGTCATAGCCGCGGCCGACGGCCTCGCTGTCGCTGACCGTGACGGCGACGTCGGCGTAGCTCTTGGAGTTCTGGGTCCTGAGCGCCTGGCCCATGGTGTCGGTGAAGACGAGCGTGCCGGCCACGAAGGCCGTTCCGAGCATGACGGCGAGCATCGTCATCAGAAGTCGGCCCTTGTGGGCCAGTACGTTGCGCAGTGCGGTGCGGAACAAGGGAGGTGTCCTGGGGGGGTCGGGGGCGTCGGGCTTCGTTCGCCGGGGCTCGGCGGCTCAGCTGGTGCGGCCCTTGGCGTCGAAGCGGCGCATGCGGTCCAGGACGGTGTCGGCGGTGGGGGCGTGGAGTTCGTCGACGATGCGGCCGTCGGCGAGGAAGACGACGCGGTCGGC
>NZ_JBHWDU010000206.1:0-2746 GCF_042734825.1 Kitasatospora sp. NPDC059648
ACACCAGATCCCACAACTCCTGGGCCGACCCCACGCCACCCGGATAACGGGCCCCCAGCCCCACCACGACCACCGGATCACCCGACACCGGAACCGGCACGGGTGAGGCAGTGGCCTGGCGCCGGGCGCCGACCAGGAGGTTCCGCAGGTGGCCGGCCAGCGCGTCGGGGGTCGGGTAGTCGAAGACCATCGTCGCGGGCAGCCGTACCCCGGCGACCGCGGACAGGCGGTTGCGCAGTTCCACCGCGGTGAGCGAGTCGAAGCCCAGGTCCTTGAAGGCCCGTTCGGCGCTGACGGCCGAGGTGTCGGTGTGGCCGAGGACCGCGGCCGTCTGGCCGGTGACCAGTTCCAGGACGCGGTTGTGCTGCTCGGTCTCGGGCAGGGCCGCCAGTTCCCTGCCCAGGGTCGGCCGGTCCGTGCGCCGGGCGGGCCTGGTACGGGTGAGGCGGCTGAGCAGGGGGCGGGCGGTCGCCGCCGACAGGTCGAGGTGTGCGGGGACCAGCACGGGATCGGCGGCGCCCAGGGCCACGTCGAACAGTGCCAGCGCCTGGTCCGTGGGCATCGGCAGCACGCCGGCGCGGGCGAGGCGCTTGAGGTCGGTGTCGGTGAGGTGTCCGGTCAGCCCGCTGGCCTCGGCCCACTGTCCCCAGGCCAGCGACACGCCCGGCAGGCCCTGGGCTCGCCGGTGCACGGCGAGGGCGTCCAGGAAGGCGTTCGCGGCGGCGTAGTTCGCCTGGCCCGGGCCGCCCAGCACACCGGCGGCGGACGAGAAGAGCACGAAGGCGCTCAGGCCGAGGCCCTTCGTCAGCTCGTGCAGGTGCCAGGCGGCGTCGGCCTTGGGCCGCAGCACCTGGTCGATCCGGCCGGGTGTGAGGGATTCGACGACGCCGTCGTCGAGCACGCCGGCCGCGTGGACGACCGCGGTCAGCGGGTGCGCGGCCGGGATCGAGTCCAGTACGGCCGCCAGCGCGTCCCGGTCGGCCACGTCGCAGGCCACCACCTCGGCGTCGAAGTCCACCTCCGCCGCGGACCTGCTGAGCAGGACCAGGTGCCGGATGCCGTGCCGGTCGCGCAGGTGCCGGGCGACGAGCCGGCCCAGTGTGCCGGTGCCTCCGGTGATCAGCACGGTGCCGTTCGGGTCGAGCGGGCCGGGCGCCGGGGCCGCTTCGGCCCGTACCAGGCGGGCGGCGCGGGCGGCGCCGTCGCGGACGACGAGCTGCGGTTCGTCCCCCGCGACGAGGACGCGGTCGTCGGTGTCGACGAGCACGAACCGGTCGGGGTGTTCCGCCTGGGCCGCGCGGACCAGGCCCCAGACGACGCTGGACGGCAGGTCGACGGGGTCCGGCCCGACCGCCCCGCGGGTCACGACGGCCAGCCGGCCGTCCCCGTCGCGCAGGAAGTCCTGGAGCACGCCCAGCGTCTCGGCGGCGACGGTGTGCGCGGCGGCCACGGGGTCTCCCGCCGGGGGCGTCACGTGGTGGACGGCCGGGGGTTCGCCGGTGCTCTCGACGGGCACCCAGTCGAGGCGGAAGAGCTGGTTGGCCCCGGCGCCCGGTATGCCCGGCGGCCGGTGGCGCACGGTCAGCGCGTCGATCACCGCCAGCGGCCCGGATTCGTCGGCTAGCGCGACCCGGAAGGTGTCGGGGCCGGTGGGTGTGAGGCGGACCCGGGCCGTGGAACCGGCTTTCCGCATCGACACCCCGGCGAAGGAGAACGGCAGGCGGCCGGCCGCCAGCAGGGTCAGCGGCTGGAGCGCGGCGTCGAGCAGCGCGGGGTGGAGACCGAAGCGGTCGCGGGTGTCGGTGGGCAGCGCCACCTCGGCATAGAGCTCGTCACCCTGCCGCCGGATCTCGCGTACGCCCGCGAACACCGGCCCGTACTCGTAGCCCTGGGCGGCGAGGGTGTCGTAGAAGCCGGTCAGGTCGACGGGCTCACCGGCCGGCTGCCACGGCTCGCCGGTGTCGTACGGGTGGGGGCGGTCGCCGGTCGCCAGCATGCCGGTGGCGTGCCGCAGCCAGGTGCCGCTCGTCCGGGAGTGCACGGTGACGGGGCGTCGGCCCGTCTCGTCCGGTGTGCCGACGACGACCTGGACCGGCACGGAACCGTCGTCCGGCAGGATCATGGGAGCTTCCAGCACCAGTTCGTCCAGGACGTCGCAGCCGGCCTGCCGTCCGGCGTGCATGGCGAGTTCGACGAACACGGTGCCGGGCAGCAGCACGGAGCCCAGGACGACGTGGTCGGCCAGCCATGGCCGGGTGGCCGTCGAGAGCCGCCCCGTGAGCAGGACGCTCTGGTCCCCGGCCAGTTCGACGACGGCCCCGAGCAGCGGGTGCCCGGCCGAGTCCAGTCCCGCCGCCGACACGTCGCCCTTCGCGGCGACGGGGGTCAACCAGTACGGCTGGTGCTGGAAGGCGTAGGTCGGCAGCGGGACGTGGTGGGGCTCGCCGGGGAAGACCGGCGTCCAGTCGACGGCCACGCCTTGCGCGTGCAGGCGCGCCAGGGCGAGGTGGAACTCCTGCCTGCCGCTGCCGCGGCGCAGCGTGCCGGTCACGACGCCGTCCATCACCGGCGCCAGTACGGGGTGCGGGCTGACCTCCACGAACACGCCGTGCCGGTCCTGCGCAAGGGTCTCGACGGCGAGGTCGAAGCGTACGGGTTCGCGGAGGTTGCGGTACCAGTAGTCGGCGTCGAGGGCGGAGGTGTCGGTCTGCTCGCCGGTGACGGTGGAGTAGAACGGGATCGCCGC
>NZ_JBHWDU010000207.1:0-2552 GCF_042734825.1 Kitasatospora sp. NPDC059648
TGTCAACGGCCTTGAAGGTCTCCCCGTAGGCGGCCATGAGTTCTCCCCGCTGGCGGCCACGGAGTCTTCCCCAACGGCGGCCAGTTATCTCCCCGCCGTGGATGGTGCTCGGGTCAGCTGAAGGGCTTCACTCCCTGGCCGGAGGTGGCCTGGGTAAGCCGGAAGCTGTCACCCTGGGTGACCACGATGTGGGCGTGGTGCATGAGCCGGTCGACGGTGGCCGTGGCCAGGGTCTTCGGCATGATCTCGTCGAAGCCCGACGGGTGCAGGTTCGAACTCACGGCCAGCGCGCGCCGCTCGTAGGCGGCGTCGACCAGCCGGTAGAAGCCCTCGGCGGCGTCCGGCGAGACGGGCAGCAGGCCGATGTCGTCGACGATGATCAGGTCGGAGCGGATGACCCTGGCCAGCGCACGGGCGATGGAGTCGTCGGCGCGGTGGCGGCGGACCAGGGCCCCGAGGTCCTCGATGGTGAACCAGGCGACCGTCATCCCGGCCTCGACCGCGGCCTGCCCGAGGGCCTCGGTGAAGTGGCTCTTGCCCGTGCCCGAAGGTCCGCAGACACAGAGGTTCTCGCGGCGCTTGACCCACTCCAGGGACTTGAGAGCGTCCTGGGTCTGGCGCGGGATGGAGGAGGCGGTCTCGTCCCAGTCGCCGAAGGTCTTCCCGGCCGGGAACCCGGCGCGCTTGCGGCGGGTGTGCAGGTTGGCTCGGTCGCGGCCGGCGGCTTCCTCGGCCAGCAGGACGCGCACGACCTCGGCCGGGTCCCAGCGTTGGGCCTTCGCGGTGGGGATCAGGTCCGGGAGGGTGCGGCGGATGTGAGGGAGCTTCAGTCGCCTGGTGAGTTCGATGGCCTCGGCGAGCGGGTCGCCGTTGCTGCCGTGAACGGAGCGGAGCGGGGTGGCCATCAGATGCTGTCCTCGTGGTCGGTGCTGGTGGTGGTGCCGAAGCGGGCCCAGGCGGAGGTGCCGGGCTGCAGGCTGTGGTCCTCGCTCGCGCGGGTGGGCTCGGTCGCGGTCAGGCCGACCTGGTAGTCGAGGATGCTCAGCAGGTCCTTCTCGGAGAACCGGCCGGTGACGGCAGCGGTCCCGAGGGCCCGGTCGACCTCGGCGGTGGAGTAGAGCTTGGAGAGCGCGACGGCCTCGGCCATCTTCGACTTCACGCGGCGGGCGCCCATGTTGCCGGCCTCGACCAGCCAGGTGGCGGCGCCCGGGCCGATCATCAAGAACGCAGCCTCCTCGGCCGAAGTGGCGCGCGGGGTGCGGTCGGCGAGCTTGTCCTCGCGCGGCGGGTAGTGGGCGTCGTCGATCACCGGCGAGCCGGCCGCCCCGCGAGGGTGTCGGGCGACCTCCCGGGCGGTGCCGTCCGCCTCGACGGCGGTCACGACGAGCTCGTCGCCGTGGAAACGGGCCCAGACCCGGGTGTCGATCAGCTGGTGCGGGACCGAGTAGCGCACCGCCTCCACCGAGATCGTGGCATCCCAGTTCACCCGGCGGGTGGTGCCGAACGCGACGGTGAACGGCTGCCGGGGCAGCGGGTGCAACCGGGTGCGTTCCTCGGCGAGCATCTCGACCGGCTTGCGCCTGGTCTCCCGGTGGACCCGGCCGTTGACCTCCTCGCAGAAGGTGCGGCAGGCCGCCTCCAGGGATGCGAAACTGCGGTATTCCTCAAGGAGGTTGACGTCTTTGGGGACCAGGTCGGCCTTGGCGATGCGGACGGTGGCCTCGCTGCCGCCCTTGCTCTCCGGATCGGCGGGTATGCAGGTGCGGATCGTCATGCCATAGTGCCGGGCGACCTCGACGATCTCCGGGTTGCGGACTGCGATCCCGGCGATGTGGTCGGTGGTGACCGTCTTCTCGTTGTCGGTCAGCGCATAGGCGGGCACTCCGCCGATCCGCCGCAGCGTCGCGTCCAGGCACGCCGTGATCGTCGGCAGCGTCTTGTCCCAGACCGGGATCACCACCCGGAACCGGGACCAGGCCAGCCACGCGCACCACAACGTGGCCTTCCGCCCGCCGATGACCGGCCCGTCGCCCCAGTCCCACTGCAGCCACAGGCCCGGCTCGGTGATCCACGGCCGGTAGATTCGCCGCTGACCGGCCCTGAACTGGGCCTTCGCCTCGGCGACCGTGCGGCGGGTGGTCCGTTCCCCGCCGGTGAAGCCCATCGCGACGATCCGCTTGTGGACCACGTCCGCGCGGATCCGCCCGCCGGAGCGGTGGACCAGCTCCTCGATCTTGGGCAGATAGATGTCGATCGCCCGGTCCCGGTGCCGACGGGCCGCGGGTTCCTGTCCGGCCGCGCGCATCTTCACATAGCGGGCCACCGTGTGGTGGTCGCACCCGGCCAGCTCGGCCGCAGCCCGGTAACTGCCCGTGAGGTCGTACGCCTCCAGGATTTCCATGATCTCCCTGCTGTTCTTCACCCGGTCGAGCGTCGCCGACCAGGGGCGGATGGGGCGAGCGGGGAGATATCTGGCCGTCCGCGGGGAATCCGCTGGCCATCAGTGGGGCCCTATATGGCCGCCTATGGGGAGCTTTTCATGGCCGCCGTCA
>NZ_JBHWDU010000208.1:0-2388 GCF_042734825.1 Kitasatospora sp. NPDC059648
CAACAGCGCCCGCTCCGACACCCAACCGGCGTCGAACAGCTCCAGACCCTCGTCACCCGACAGACCGGCCAGCCCACCCCGGTTCATCCGGTTGAGGTTGGTGTCCCCGAGGTCACCGGCCATGCCGCTCTGCTCCCAGGCGCCCCAGGCCAGCGAGGTCGCGGCCAGGCCCTGCGAGCGGCGGTGCTCCGCCAGCGCGTCCAGGAAGGTGTTCGCGGCGGCGTAGTTGCCCTGGCCCGGGCTGCCCATCACACCGGCGACGGAGGAGAACAGCACGAACGCCGCCAGGTCCAGGTCCCGGGTCAGCTCGTGCAGGTTGAACGCCGCGTCCACCTTCGGCCGCAGCACCGCCTCCAGCCGCTCCGGAGTGAGGGAACCGACCACACCGTCGTCCAGCACACCGGCCGTGTGCACGACCGCGGTGAGCGGGTGCTCGGTCGGCACGGCGGCCAGCAGCTCCGCCAGGGCGTCGCGGTCGGCGGCGTCGCACGCGGCGACCTCCACCCCGGCGGCGCCCAGCGCGACCAGCTCGTCCGCCAGTTCCCGCGCGCCCTCGGCGGCCAGACCGCGACGGCTGGTCAGGACCAGGTGCCGCACACCGTGCTCGGTCACCAGGTGACGGGCGACGAGCGAACCCAGCGCACCCGTACCACCGGTGACCAGCACCGTCCCGCCCTCCGCGAGCGTGATCTCCGCCCCTTCCGCCCGGGAGGCACGGACCAGGCGCGAGACGGCGATCCTGCCGTCGCGGACCACCGCTTCCGTCTCGTCCGAGCCGAGGACCGACCAGAGCAGCCCCGCGGTCACCGACTCATCGGCGTCCACCAGCACGAACCGGCCCGGGTTCTCCGACTGCGCCGAGCGGACCAGGCCCCAGACCGGCGCGTTGGCAAGATCCTCGGCCAGCGCACCGCTCGTCACGAACACCAGACGCGAGTCCGCGAAACGCTCCTCCGCCAGCCAGCCCTGCACCAGCGCCAGCGCGTCCCGGGCCGACCGGTGGGCGGCACCCACGACGCCCTCACCCCCGGACGGGGCGATCGGCGCGAACACCACCTCCGGCACCGAACCGGCCCCGGCCAGCTCCGCCAGACCGGCGAACGCCGTACCACCGGCGAAGACACCCTCCGCCGCACCGAGCACCGCCCATGAACCGGCCTCCGCCGCCGGCAGCGCCAGCACCGACCAGTCCAGCCCGAACAGCGCCTCGTGCGCCGCCTCCCGGCCCGCGGACAGCTGGTCGGTGAGCGGCCGCAGCGCCATCGACGCGACGGCGGCGACCGGGGCACCGGTCTCGTCGGCGGTCGCGATGGACACCGCGTCCTTGCCGGCGGGCGACAGCTTCACCCGCAGGACGGAGGCGCCGGTGGCGTACAGGGACACGCCGCTCCAGGCGAAGGGCAGCCACGAGCCCCCGGAGGTGGCCGTGTCCACGAACTCGCCCAGGGCCACCGCGTGCAGGGCGGCGTCGAGCAGGGCGGGGTGAAGGCCGAAGCCGTCGACCGACACGCCCTCGGGCAGCGCGACCTCCGCGAAGACGGCGTCCTCAAGGCGCCAGGCGGCGCGCAGGCCCCGGAAGACCAGGCCGTACAGCAGGCCGGTGGCGGCCAGGCCCTCGTACAGGTCCTCCACCTCGACCGGCTCGGCGCCCTTCGGCGGCCACACCGAGAGGTCGAACGCCGGCTCGGTGGAACTGGCCGCGAGGAAGCCCGTCGCGTGCCGCGTCCACGGCTCCGTGGCGTCCGCGTCATCCGAGCGCGAGTAGACGGCGACCGGACGGGAGCCGTCGGCATCGACCGCGTCCACGGACACCCGCAGAGCAACACCGCCCTGCTCGGGTAGCACCAGCGGGGCCTGGAGCATCAGCTCCTCGACCTGGCCGAAGCCCACCTGGTCACCGGCGTGGATCGCCAGCTCCAACAGGCCGGTACCCGGCACCAGGACCGAGCCCGACACCGCGTGGTCAGCCAGCCACGCGTGCGACTGGAGGGAGAGCCGGCCCGTCAGCAGGACACCGTCCGACTCGGGCAGGGCGATCGCCGCACCCAGCAGCGGGTGCCCCGTCACGGCCTGACCCAGCCGGCTCGCGTCACCGGTGGCGGAGGAGGTCGCCTTGAGCCAGAAGTGCTCGTGCTGGAACGCGTAGGTCGGCAGGTCGACGCGCTGGGCACCACGACCGGCGAACACCGCCTCCCAGTCCAGCTCGGCGCCTCGGGCGTGCAGGCCGGTGACGGCCCGGGTGAAGGTCAGCGCCTCGGGGCGGTCCTTGCGCAGGACCGGGGCGAAGTGCCCATCGGTGATCTCCTGCGCGAGGGCGGACAGCGTGCCGTCCGGGCCCAGCTCCAGGAAGTCGGTGACGCCCTGGGCCGCCAGGTAGGCGATGCCGTC
>NZ_JBHWDU010000209.1:0-2308 GCF_042734825.1 Kitasatospora sp. NPDC059648
ATCACCCGAACCCCGGCCAGCACGCCAGTACGGCCAACGTTCACACGTACGAGCGATCACGAAACAAGAGAAACAGGACTTAACGTCCACTCAGAAGTGGATCAACATCGCTAGGGTCGTCCCATGAGGAAGCCGGTGCTGCGAGCGAGGACCTGGAGCGGAGACTGTTGGGACGACCCTTCCGACGATGCGCTGTTCGATCTACTGAGCGAGATGAATCTGCGCCACCGCTGGGTGATCGTTGAACGGCTGGACGCGGACCCTGCGGGCCAGCACTACATGCAGGTCTGTCTCAACGACGACATGAGCTGTCAGGTCGAGTTCCGGGAAGGCGGACCGGACTTCCACTTCCAGGTGCGGGTAGACGGCCCCTTCGACCTGTACGGCCATGAGATCGTGGCCCAGGTACTCCAGGACTGGGCCTCCGGGCGCCCAAGGTGGCGTGACTCCCTGCCGTGGGTTCCGTGGCCCGCTCCATCCGACGCCCATTGAGCACCCCGGCGGCGGATGTTCGTTCCGCTCACAACCACTCGTTGATGGCGGCGACCAGCACGGTCGCTTCGTAGCGGACGGCGAGTTTGTCGTACCGGGTCGCGACCGCGCGGTGGCGCTTGAGGCGGTTGATCCCGCACTCCACCGCGTGGCGCTCCTTGTAGTCGCCCTTGTCGAACTTAGGCGGGCGGCCCCCGTGGGAACCGCGCTTCCTGCGGTTCGCGATCTGGTCCTTCTTCTCCGGGATCGTGCAGCCGACGTGGCGTCTGCGCAGGTAGGCGCGGTTTGCGCGGGAGCCGTACGCTTTGTCGGCGCGGACCTTGTCCGGCCGAGTCCGTGGTCGTCGGGCTCGGTGAAGACGCCGCCGGGTGAGGTTCCCCCAAGGCCGGGTAGTTAAGGATTTCGGCCGGGGTGCAAGGTGGGGGCCGCTGGTGTGGCGGCTGTCGTGTAGCGGCCCCTGCGGACCTTCTTGATCAGCCCTTTCTCAGCCCAGCGGGTGAGCTGCCGGTAGGTGGTGACGAGGGTGACGTCGCCGAGGAGCTCGGCGATCTCTCTGGCCTGCCAGTGCCGCTCGGGTTCTTGCTGCAGCATGGTGAGGACTCGCGCCATGCGGTTGCTGGTCTTGCCGGGCCGACGTACTGGGGGACGGTGGTCGCCGGCAGTTCGGGGTGGGGTGGCGGGGGCGGCAGGAGGGTGATCGTCACGGAGGCCACCGTCTGGCTGGTGTCGGGGCGGCCGTCCAGTTTCCGTTCCGCATACCGGGAGATGGGCGACTTGACCTTGCGGGTGCTGACGCGCGGCCGACGTGCCGGCAGCAGCGCCGACAAGACGCGGCGGCCGATCGCCCCCATACCCTGCTCGAGGACTCCCTCCGCGCGGATCAGCAGGTCACGGGCGGTCTGGTAGGCGATGGTGAAGCCGCAGCGGTCGGGATCGGTGCCCGGCCGGGACTCCGCCGCCTCGACCATGGCTCGGCGCAGAAGCTGGTAGAGGACCAGCAGGGCCCACATCTCCTGCTCGACGCCGACCGGGTCGCCCGAGCGCAAGACGCGTCCGTCGAGGACGGTGTGACGCAGTGCGTAGTAGGCGCTCTCGTGTTCCCAGCGCTCGTGGTAGAGGCGCACGAGACGGTCGGCGGGGTAGCGGCGGGCGTCCAGCAGGGTGGTCACCAGCCGATAGGAGCCGGCAAAGTCGGTGCCGTCCGAGCAGGCGATGCTGATCTGAGCCTCGATGACGCGCACGGGGACGCCGCCGATGGCCGACAGATACGAGGAGTCAGTAAGGGCCTTTCCGATCGGCGGGCGGCGGCGCTGATTGATGCGGCCCACGATCCGGGCGCCGGTGGCGTGGACAGCGACGAGGAAGTCGTTGCCGTCGAACCCGCGATCCCACAGCACCAGCATGCTGGGGCCCAGATGGTGAAGCAGCCGGGTGGCGTAGGCAGTCTCGCCTACCCCGGTGGGGCCGAACACCGCGCCGATCACCGAGCGGGTTCCGGTCTCGACCAGCGTCATCAACTCGATCTGGGGATAGCCGTGGTGCGGGCAGCCCCCGAGCCAGGCCCGGTTGCGTTCGCTGTCGGGTGTCTTGATGGAACTGCAGCCGTCGAAGGAGACCGTGCGATAGCGTTCCGGCCACCACCTCGAACAGGGCCTTCATCGGGGCACAGCCGATCCGGCGTCGAAGATCGCGCAGACCCTTGGCGGTCGGTGCCGGGTGCAGGTCGTCGATGGCGGCGGTCATCTTGGCCCACACCAGTTCGTATCCGACCTCCGGGAACAGGCACATCGCGAGGAGGAAGTACACCCCGACCCGC
>NZ_JBHWDU010000210.1:0-2307 GCF_042734825.1 Kitasatospora sp. NPDC059648
GCCCGCGACAGCGCCAGCGAATACCCGACGTCCACCGGCGACAGCTCCGGCCGCTCCCCGACGAACGCCGCAAGCCGCGCCGCCTGGTCGCGCAGCGCGGCCTCGGTCTTGCCCGACACCACCCACGGCACCGGAGCGTCGACCGTCACCTCGACGGCCTCGACGGCCTTCTCGGCGGGCGCCTGCTCCAGGATCACATGCGCGTTGGTGCCGCTGATACCGAAGGACGACACCGCCGCCCGGCGCGGACGCCCGACCTCGGGCCACGGGCGGCCTTCGGTCAGCAGCTCCACCGAACCCGCCGACCAGTCGACCTTCGTCGACGGCCGGTCCACGTGCAGGGTCTTCGGCATGACACCCTCACGCAGCGCCATCACCATCTTGATGATGCCGCCCGCGCCGGCCGCCGCCTGGGTGTGGCCGACGTTGGACTTGAACGAGCCGATCCACAGCGGCTCACCGCCCTCGCGGCCCTGGCCGTACGTGGCCAGCAGCGCCTGCGCCTCGATCGGGTCGCCCAGCGTGGTGCCGGTGCCGTGCGCTTCCAGCAGGTCCACGTCGGCCGTGGAGAGGCCTGCGTTGCTCAGCGCCTGGCGGATCACCCGCTGCTGCGACGGGCCGTTCGGCGCCGTCAGACCGCTGCTCGCGCCGTCCTGGTTGACGGCCGAACCCCGTACCACCGCAAGGACCTTGTGCCCGTTGCGCTGCGCGTCCGACAGCCGCTCCAGCAGCAGCATGCCGACACCCTCGGAGAAGCCGGTGCCGTCGGCCGCGTCCGCGAAGGCCTTGCAGCGACCGTCGAGGGCGAGGCCCCGCTGCCGCGTGAACTCCAGGTAGGTGCCGGGCGTGGCCATGACGGTCGCGCCGCCCGCGAGGGCGAGCGTGCAGTCGCCGTTGCGCAGGGCCTGCGCGGCCAGGTGCAGGGTCACCAGGGAGGAGGAGCAGGCCGTGTCGACGGTCACCGCCGGGCCCTCCAGGCCCAGGGTGTACGAGACGCGGCCGGATGCCACGCTGCCGGAGCCGCCTGTGCCGAGGAAGCCCTCGATCCCCTCGGGGAGGCCTTCCTGCGCGGGGGACGGCGTGTAGTCGGTGTTGTTCATGAGGCCCGCGAACACACCGGTCCGGCTGCCGCGCACCGACTCGGGGTCGATGCCGGCCCGCTCGAACGCCTCCCAGGAAGCCTCCAGCAGCAGCCGCTGCTGGGGGTCCATGGCGAGCGCCTCGCGCGGCGAGATCCGGAAGAAGTACGGGTCGAACTCCCCCGCGTCGTGCAGGAATCCGCCCTGCGGGACACGCGTCCCGCCGGGGCCGTCCTCGCCCTCGGCCTCGTCGAAGGTCAGGGCCGCCAGGTCCCAGCCGCGCTCGGCCGGGACCTCGCTGATGCCGTCCTCACCGTCGACCACGAGCTGCCACAGCCCCTCGGGCGTGGTCACACCGCCCGGGTAGCGGCAGGCCATGCCGATGATCGCGATGGGCTCGCGGTCCTTGTCCTCCGCCTCGCGCAGGCGGCGGCGGGTCTCGCGCAGGTCGGCCGTCGCCCGCTTGAGGTAGTCGACCAACTTCTCTTCGTTCGACACTGGGGTCACTCCACTGTGAGGGCTGCGGCAGGGGCTGCGGCGGGCGTGGTTACGGGCGGCTGCGGGCTCACTGGCCGAGCTCGTTGTCGAGGAGGTCGAACAGCTCGTCCGCGGTCACCGACTCCAGGGAGTCGGCCTCGTCCGTGCCGTCCGCCTCGGCCTGGGCTCCGGTCCAGCGCGACATCACGGCCCGCAGGCGGGCGGTGATTCCGGAGCGCTCGTCGGAACCGGTGTCGGAACCGTTCGCGATCGCCGCGAGCAGCGACTCCAGCTTGTCGAGCTCCGAGTGGACGGACTGGGCGGCCGTCGCGTCCGTCGCCGCGCCGAGCTCCGCCGCCAGGTAGTCGGCCACACCGGCCGGGGCCGGGTAGTCGAAGATCAGCGTGGCGGGCAGGCGCAGTCCGGTCGCCTTGCCGAGCCCGTTGCGCAGCTCGATGGCGGTGAGCGAGTCGACGCCCAGCTCCAGGAAGCCGCGCTTCGGGTCGATGTCGTCCGGGCCCGCGAAGCCGAGGACGGCCGCGGTGCGGGTCCGGACGAGGTCGAGCAGCAGGGCGCCGCGCTCCTCCGGCGCCAGGCCGGCCAGACGCTCCGCGAGCGACTCCGTGCTCACCGCCCCGGTCTGCTCCCCGGCCGCGGCGCGGCGGGCGGGGGTGCGGACCAGGGCCCGCAGCAGCGGCGGGACGCCGGTGGTGGCGGCCTGCCGACGGACGCCCGCCAGGTCCAGCCGGAC
>NZ_JBHWDU010000211.1:0-2292 GCF_042734825.1 Kitasatospora sp. NPDC059648
TGTCGGCGACGGCTGAAAACGGGCCGGTTCCAACGGTTCAGTTGAGGGCCAGTCGTGGTCTCGCTGTCAGTCGTTGTCGTCGGTGGGGACGCGTCCGAGTTCGCGTCCTCGCATGCGGTAGGACTCGCCTTTGAGGGAGTGGACCTCGGCGTGGTGGACGAGTCGGTCGATCATGGCGGCGGCGACGGTCTCGTCGCCGAATGTCTCTCCCCAGCGTCCGAAGGGCTTGTTCGAGGTGACGATCACGCTCGCGCGTTCGTATCTGTTCGAGATCAGTTGGAAGAACAGGTTCGCGGCCTCTGGTTCGAACGGGATGTAGCCCACTTCATCGATCACGATCAGCGGGTAGCGGCCGAGCTTGACCAGTTCGTCCTGGAGCCGGCCGGCCTGGTGAGCGGCGGCCAGGCGGTCGACCCACTGGGCTGCGGTGGCGAACGCGACCCGGTGGCCGGCCTGGCAGGCGCGGATGGCGAGTCCGGTGGCCAGGTGCGTCTTGCCGGTCCCGGGCGGGCCCAGAAAAATCACGTTCTCCCGGGCGGCTATGAAGTCCAATGTTCCCAGATGGGCGAGTTGCTGGCGCGTCAGCCCGCGCAGGTGGGCGAGGTCGAGTTCCTCGAGGGTCTTGACGGCGGGGAAGCGGGCGGCGCGGATGCGGCCCTCTCCGCCGTGACTGTCGCGGGCGGCGACCTCGCGCTGCAGGCAGGCGACGAGGTATTCGAGGTGGGTCCAGGACTCGGCCTGGGCGCGTTCGGCCAGGCGCTCGGCGGCGTCCAGCAGGGCGGGGGCCTTCACCGCTCGGGCGAGGAAGGCGAGGTCGGCGGCGGTCTGCCGGCCGGTGCGGGCGGCGCGCGCCTCGGGTGGACGGTCGCTCTTGGCGGTGGTGGTGTTCTGGCTGGTGGGGGCGTTGGTCGGGGTCATCGGGGGTCCTCTTTTCCGGCTCCGCCCTCGATGAGGGTGAAGATGCGGTCGTAGGTGGCCAGCTCGCGCTGTTCGACCTCGACGCCGAGGCCGTCTGGCGCCAGGAGCGCGGCCTGGGCGGAGGCAGCGCGGGCGGCCCGTTGCTGCCAGACCTCCTCGCGCAGGCCGTGGGCCGCGGCGACGTGCTCGGGGTCGGTGATCGACTGGTGGCGGGCCCAGCAGCGGGCATGGCGGGCCACCACGTCCTCGCCGCAGGTCACGGTGATCTCCTCGGTGTCGGCCCGGACGGTGACGAGGCGGCCGATCGCACGGGGGTGGACAGAGTAGTCGTTGGTGTCCACGCGGATGTAGTGGTCGCGGCCCAGGCGGGTGCGAAGCGGCCACCAGGTCGGCGGGTCGACGGGCGGGATGGCCAGCATGGCCGCCCGGTCGCTCTCCCACCGGTCGAGGGGCCGGGCGTCGATCGTGCGGTGCCGGCGACGATTTGCGTTCTGCAGCCAGGCGGCCAGCTGGCTGTTGAAGTCGCCCGGGCCGGCGAAGGTCCGGCCGGGCAGGAAGGATGTCTCCAGGTATCCGTTGGCCCGTTCCACCAGGCCCTTCGCCTCGGGATCCCGGGGCCGGCAGAAGTGGATCCTGGTGGCGAGCAGGCCCGCCAAGGCGGCGAATTCGCTGGTCGGCCGGCCCCTGCCGACGCCCGGCTCGTTGTCCCAGACCAGCGTCTTCGGGACGGCGCCCCAGCCGGTCAGCAGCCGCCAGTGACCGTCGATCAGATCGTTGGTCTGTCGCGAGGGCAGCATCCTGGCGGTGATCATCCTGGAGTAGCCGGAGACGACGACCAGCACCGGCGGACGGCCGCTCTGGCCGTAGCCGAGGGGGATGTCCGTCTCCGGGAACCACAAGTCGCACTGGGCCAGCTCGCCGGGCTCGTAGACCGTCCGCGAGATGGGGTCGACGGGAAGATAGGCCGGCCGCAGCTCGCGCACCCGCTCCCGCAGGATCGTCAGCCCCCGCTCCCAGCCGATCCGCTCGGCGATCACCGTGGTCGGCATCGTCGGCGTCTGCCGCAGCAACTCGCGGACCGCCGGCTCCACGGCGTCCACCGCCGAGCCCTTCAACGCCCGCTGGTAGACCGGCGGCCGGTCCGAGCCCAGGGCCCGCGCCACCGTGCCCCGGGAGATCCCCAGCTGCCGAGCCACCGCCCGCGCAGACAAACCTTCGGCCCGATGCAGCCGACGGATCTCAGCCCAGTCCTCCACCCCGATCACCTCTTTCCTCCTGACTCCCGCTACCCATGAAGTCAGGATGATCAAGAGATCACGAAGTGACCCGCTTTTGATCCGCTGTCCGTGGTCCTCGTTTCACCCGTTGCCGACA
>NZ_JBHWDU010000212.1:0-2202 GCF_042734825.1 Kitasatospora sp. NPDC059648
TCGTCGAAGGCCGCCGCGAACACCGGGAACGCCTCGTACAACTCCCGGCCCATCCCCGACCGCTGGCTGCCCTGCCCCGTGAACAGGAACGCCAGTGCACCACTGGAGACGACCGCCCCGGCGGTCAGCGCGGAAAGGCCCGCGAGCAGCTCGTCCCGGCTCGCACCCGACACCACGGCACGGTGGTCGAACCGCGCCCGCGCCACCGCCAGCGAGTAGCCGACGTCCACCGGCGACAGCTCCGGCCGCTCGCCGACGAACGCCGCCAGGCGCCCGGCCTGCGCCCGCAGCGCCGCCTCCGACTTGCCCGAGAGCACCCACGGCACCGGAGCGTCGACCGTGACCGCAGCCGCCTCCGCCGGCTCCTCCACCGCAGCCTGCTCCAGCACCACGTGCGCGTTGGTGCCGCTGATGCCGAACGAGGACACCGCCGCCCGGCGCGGACGCCCGAGCTCGGGCCAGTCCCGCGCCTCGGTCAGCAGCTCCACCGACCCCGCCGACCAGTCCACCTCGGGCGTGGGCGCGTCGACGTTCAGGGTCTGCGGCATGACGCCTTCGCGCAGCGCCATCACCATCTTGATGATGCCCGCCGCGCCGGCCGCTGCCTGGGTGTGGCCGATGTTGGACTTCACCGAGCCGAGCCAGAGCGGCTCGCCGCCCTCACGGCCCTGCCCGTACGTCGCCAGCAGCGCCTGCGCCTCGATCGGGTCGCCCAGTCGCGTACCCGTCCCGTGCGCCTCCACCACGTCCACGTCACCCGTGGACAGGCCCGAGTCCGCCAGCGCCTGCCGGATCACCCGCTGCTGCGACGGGCCGTTCGGCGCCGTCAGGCCGTTCGACGCACCGTCCTGGTTGACGGCCGAACCCCGCACCACCGCAAGGACCTTGTGCCCGTTACGCCGAGCATCCGACAGCCGCTCCAGCACGAGCAGTCCGGCGCCCTCGCCCCAGATCGTGCCGTCGGCCGCCGCCGCGAAGGCCTTGATCCGGCCGTCGGGCGCCAGCCCGCGCTGCCGCGAGAAGTCCACGAAGGTCTCCGGGGTGGACATGACCGTCACACCACCGGTGAGGACGAGCGAGGACTCACCGCGCCGCAGCGACTGCACGGCCAGGTGCAGGGCCACCAGCGACGACGAGCAGGCCGTGTCCACCGACACCGCCGGACCCTCCAGACCCAGCGCGTACGACACGCGACCGGAGGCGACACTGCCGGAGGTGCCCGTGCTGAGGTAGCCCTCCAAATCCTCGGGGACGGCCTGGAGGCTCGGGAAGTAGTCGGTGTTCATCACGCCGGCGAACACGCCGGTCCGGCTGCCGCGCAGCTCGTTCGGGTCGATCCCGGCGCTCTCCAGCGCCTCCCACGACGCCTCCAGCAGCAAGCGCTGCTGCGGGTCCATGGACAGCGCCTCGCGCGGCGAGATCCCGAAGAATTCGGCGTCGAAGTCACCCGCGGGGACGAAGCCGCCCTCCCGCACGTACGTCGTGCCGACCCGCGACGGGTCCGCGTCGAAGATCCCCTCGTTGTCCCAGCCGCGGTCGGCCGGGAACGGGGTGAGGCCCTCGCCGCCGTCCAGGACCATCCGCCACAGGTCCTCGGGAGAGGCGATACCGCCCGCGAAGCGGCAGCTCATGCCGATGATCGCGATCGGCTCGTCGTCCACGGCCGTCCGGACGGCCACTGCGGCGTCCTCGACAGCGGTCTCGCTGCCGAAGGTCTCGGCGAGCAGGAACTCGACGAGGGCGGTGGGGGTCGGGTAGTCGAAGGTGAGGGTCGCGGGCAGGCGCAGTCCGGTGAGGGTGTTGAGCCGGTTGCGCAGCTCGACCGCGGTCAGCGAGTCGAAGCCCAGCTCCTTGAACGCCCGCTTCGGTTCGATCGCCCGGCCGTCGCCGTGGCCGAGCACGGCAGCGACGTGGCCGCGGACCAGGTCCATCAGGGTGTTCGTCCGCTCGCTGGACGAGAGTCCGGCGAGCCGGGCGGCGAGGCCGGAGGCGCCGCCGGCCTCGCTGGCGCGGCTCGCGACGGCACGGCGGACGGGCGCGCCGACGAGCCCGCGCAGCAGGGCGGGGACAGTGGCGTCAGCCGTGCGGAACGCGGCGAGGTCGAGCACCATCGGGGAGGCGACGGGCAGGCCGGCCGCCAGCACGACGTCCAGGAGTTCGAGACCGCGCCCGGTCGGCAACGGACTCATCCCCGCCCGGCGA
>NZ_JBHWDU010000213.1:0-2141 GCF_042734825.1 Kitasatospora sp. NPDC059648
CCGTCGTTCCCGTATACGGGAACGACGGCGCGGCCGTTCGGCACCGGTTCAGCGGTGCGGGAGTGCTACTCCCACTCGATGGTGCCCGGCGGCTTGCTGGTGACGTCGACGACGACGCGGTTCACGTCGCGGACCTCGTTGGTGATCCGGGTGGAGATCCGGGCCAGCACGTCGTACGGCAGGCGCGACCAGTCGGCGGTCATGGCGTCCTCGGACGAGACCGGGCGCAGCACGATCGGGTGGCCGTAGGTGCGGCCGTCGCCCTGCACGCCCACGCTGCGCACGTCGGCGAGCAGCACGACCGGGCACTGCCAGATCTCGCGGTCCAGACCGGCCGCGGTCAGCTCCTCGCGGGCGATCGCGTCGGCGTCGCGGAGCAGGTCCAGGCGCTCCTCGGTGACCTCGCCGACGATCCGGATGCCCAGGCCCGGGCCCGGGAACGGCTGGCGCTGGACGATCTCCTCCGGCAGGCCCAGCTCCTGGCCGACCATCCGGACCTCGTCCTTGAACAGCTTGCGCAGCGGCTCGACCAGCTGGAACTGGAGGTCCTCGGGCAGGCCGCCGACGTTGTGGTGGGACTTGATGTTGGCGGTGCCGGTGCCGCCGCCGGACTCCACCACGTCCGGGTACAGGGTGCCCTGGACCAGGAAGTCGACCGACTCGCCGTGGGCGCCGGCCTCGGCGACGATCTCGGCCTGGGCCTGCTCGAAGACCCGGATGAACTCCCGGCCGATGATCTTGCGCTTCTCCTCGGGGTCGGTGACCCCCTTCAGCGCGTTCAGGAAGCGCTCGGAGGCGTCGACGACCTTCAGCTGGACGCCGGTGGCGGCCACGAAGTCCTTCTCGACCTGCTCGGTCTCGCCCTTGCGCATCAGGCCGTGGTCGACGTAGACGCAGGTCAGCCGGTCGCCGATGGCCTTGTTGACCAGGGCCGCGGCCACCGCGGAGTCCACGCCGCCGGACAGGCCGCAGATCGCGCGCTTGTCGCCGACCTGCTCGCGGATCAGGGCGATCTGCTCCTCGACCACGCTGCCGGTGGTCCAGGTCGGGGCGATGCCGGCGCCGCGGTAGAGGAAGTGCTCCAGGATCTGCTGGCCGTGGTCGGAGTGCAGCACCTCGGGGTGGTACTGGACGCCGTACAGGCGGGCCTCGTCGTTCTCGAAGGCCGCGACCGGGACCAGGTCGGTGGAGGCAGTGACGGTGAAGCCCTCCGGGGCGGCGGAGCAGGCGTCGCCGTGCGACATCCACACCGAGTGCTGCGCCGGGACGCCCTCGAACAGGGTGGAGCCGGTGCGGGAGACGGTCAGCGGGGTGCGGCCGTACTCGCGGGCGCCGTTGTTGTCGACGGTACCGCCCAGCGTCTTGGCCATCAGCTGGAAGCCGTAGCACATGCCGAAGACCGGCACGCCGGCCTCGAAGATCGCGCGGTCGAGCTGCGGCGCGCCCTCTTCGTAGACCGACGACGGACCGCCGGAGAGGATGATCGCCTTGGGGTTCTTGGCGAGCATCTCGGCGACCGGCATGCTGCTCGGCACGATCTCGCTGTAGACCCGCGCCTCACGCACCCGACGGGCGATGAGCTGGGCGTACTGGGCACCGAAGTCGACCACCAGGACGGTGTCGTTGTCCGGCACGGACTGGACGGGAATTGCAGAGGACACAGACGGCCTTCCGGCAGCGGTATCGAGGTGTCGCGCTGAACCGCCTCCCCGGGCAGGGGCTGCGGCGGCGGACGGGTGTGGGGTGTCTGGACACCGATTCTACCGGGCTGTCCGGTTTCACTCGTCTGCACGTCCAAAGGACCGTGACCGGTCGGGGCCGTGCTTCGTTGCTTCTGACGACCGGACGGCCGCGCCGCGTCCGCCAGACGCGCCGCCGCCGCCCCCGACCGGGGGCACCGCCGTACGGCTGCAGGACCACGCGTGGAGCTTCACCCCAGTCCACCGGCGCACGTGGCGCCGCCGCCCCGGCCCGCCGGGGAGCGCGGCACCGTGGGACCGTGCGCGGGTGCCGCGGCCGGCCAGCAGGGGACAGCGACCCCGGCCGCGACTGGGCCGAGAGGTGGGACGGGCGGCTCCCGGGGACGCCCCGGCGCCCGCCCGCGCCCCCCCCCCCCCCCGGGGTGTTAGATCCGGGGCGCA
>NZ_JBHWDU010000214.1:0-2059 GCF_042734825.1 Kitasatospora sp. NPDC059648
GCTGGCGCCGCCTGCGGGACTGGCACGAGGCCGGTGTCTGGGACCGGCTGCACCACGTACTGCTGACCGAACTGCACCGCCCCGGCGAGCTGGACTGGTCCCGGGCGGTGATCGACGGCTCGCACCACCAGGCCCGTCGCGGCGGCCCCAAACAGGTCCGAGCCCGGTCGACCGTGCCAGACCGGGCTCGAAGCACCACGTGATCACCGATGGCCGGGGCACACCGCTGGCCATCACGCTCACCGGCGGCAACCGCCACGATGTCACCCAGCTCCTGCCGCTGCTGGATGCCGTCCCGCACATCCGCGGCAGGAGGGGTAGGCCACGTCATCGGCCCCGGCAGCTGTTCGCCGACCGGGGCTACGACTTCGACAAGTACCGCCGCCTGCTGTGGAAGCGAGGCATCAAACCGGTGATCGCCCGCAGAGGAGTCCCGCACGGCTCTGGCCCTGGGAGTGTGAGGTGGGTCGTCGAGCGCACGAACGCCTGGATCCGCGGCTTCCGCCGCCTGCGGATCCGCTGGGACATCCGCGACGACATCCACGAGGCCTTCCTCAAACTGGCCTGCTGCGTCATCACGTACCGACGAGTCCGAGCCTTGTGTTAGCTCCTCTAACCTTGACTCTGTCGGGGATCTTGGACGATCGGGCTCAGGTGCCAAGGGTTCGCCAAGACTTCGGCCGGGGGATGTCGTTCTCGTCCAGGTAGGTCTGGAAGGCGGTCGGCGGTCTCGGCGGCGGGGCTTCCTCGGTGACTGGCCGGCCACTGAGTCGTTCGATGTTGACGGCGATGGCTGTGAGTACGTGTTGCAGGTGGGCTTTCGGCTGTCCTCGGTAGCGGCAGCGGCGCATGCCGTGTCCGTGGGCGAACTCGTTGATGGTGCCCTCGATACCGGAGCGGACCGCGTAGCGGGCCTTCCACTCGGGTGTCTGCTGCTCGGTGCGGACGCGGACTTGCAGGTCTCGGAGTTCTCGCGGGGGAAAGCCCACGTTCCGGGCGCTCTCGCGGGAACTGGTGCACCGGGGGCGGTCCGGACACGGCTGGCACTGGCCCTTGGTGAACCGCGCCACGATCAGAGGTGCCGCGGTGGGCGAAGAGGTTGGATAGGGACCGTGCCAGCCCTGGCTGACCTGGCCTCGGGGGCAGGTGACCTGCCGGCGGTCGAAGTCGATGTGGAAGTCGTCCCGGTCAAAGCCTTCGCTCCTGCGGTGCTGGCGGGTGGGATTGCCCGGCAGCGGCCCGTTGACAGTGACCTGGTGTTCGCGAGCGGCTCGTTCCAGGTGGACCAGCGAGGTGTAGCCGCCGTCGACCAGGTGCTCGGTGGGCAGCAGTTCGCGACGTGCCAGGCGGGTGTGGATGCCCGGCAGGGCCTGGCCGTCGTTCGTGGCGGCCGAGGTGGTGGCCACGTCCGTGATCACGTTGACGCTGTCGGAGGCACATGTCTCGGTGACATGCGCGGCGAACCCCTTCCAGCTGATGATGTGCCCGTGACGGACGTAGCGCGCCGTCGTGTCGTAGGGGGAGACGATCGCCGAGGCGGAGGGCGGCAGGCCACCGTCGTCGGCGGTGCGCCAGCGCAGGCGGCCTGCCGCGTCGCGGTAGTAGTTCTGCATCATGATCTGCCGCAGTGCCTCGGCCTGCGGGCCGGGCCGGTAGCCCGGTCCGTGCTGGTGGAGGTGCTCCAGCAGCCGGCAGGCGTCCTCGCCCGCGGCAAGAATCCTGGTCTTGGGCCGGGTGGGGTTCTTGCCCAGACGGACCGGGCGGCCGTAGCGGCGCCCCCAGTCCTCATCCACCAGGCCGGTCAGCAGGTGCGAAGCAGCGCGGGCCACTTCCTCCAGCACGGCACGGACGGCCTCGGTGACCAGTTCCAGCCGGGTCAGGTCACGTACCGCAGCCAGGACGTGGGTGGAGTCCGTGCGCTGCGTGGTGCGCTCGCGCACGAGCCCGGCCTCCTTCAGGCGCGCATGAGCTTGCTCCGCTTTGACGGACACCGTTGGTGTGGTGGTCAGGCCGCCAGCACGGTCTCGTACTCGGCTGGGCTGCGGTAGCCGAGGCTGCT
>NZ_JBHWDU010000215.1:0-1982 GCF_042734825.1 Kitasatospora sp. NPDC059648
GAGGCGGTGCGCTTCGCCGACGGCATCGCCTACCTGGCGGCCCAGGGCGTCACCGACTTCCTGGAGCTGGGCCCGGACGGCACGCTGTCCGCCCTGGCGCATGAGATCACCGAGGGTCACTTCGCCCCCGTGCTGCGCAAGGACCGCCCGGAAGCCCTGACCTTCACCCGGGCCGTCACCGGCCTGCACGCCCACGGTGCGGACCTCGACTGGGAGGCGGTGTTCGCCGGTCGCGGCGCGAGCCGCACTGACCTGCCCACCTACGCCTTCCAGCACGAGCACTTCTGGCTGAAGGCGACCTCCGCCGCAGGTGACGCCGCAGGTCTGGGCCAGGCCGCGACGGGCCACGCGCTGCTCGGCGCAGCGATTGCCCTCCCGGATTCGGACGGCGTGCTGCTGACTGGCCGTCTGTCGCTGCAGTCGCACGCTTGGCTGGCCGATCACGCGGTGTCGGGCACGGTGCTGGTGCCGGGGACGGGTCTGCTGGAGTTGGTGATCCATGCGGGCGACCAGCTCGGGTTCGGCCAGGTCGAGGAGTTGATGCTCCAGGCTCCGCTTGTGCTGCCCGAGCAGGGAGGCCTTGCCCTGCGGGTGTCGGTGGAGGCGGTCGGGTCCGACGGTCTTCGCCCGGTGGCGGTCTACTCCCGTGCGGATGATGCGGAGAGTGATGAGCCGTGGGTCCGTCACGCCTCGGGTCTGCTGTCCGATGCCACGGCTGCGGTGCCCGAGTGCCTGTCGGTGTGGCCGCCGCGGGGTGCCCGGCCGGTGGGGGTGGAGGACCTGTACGAGGGCCTGGCCGCCACCGGTCTGGTCTACGGTCCGGTGTTCCGGGGGCTGCGCGCCGCCTGGCGTACCGAGGACGCCGTCTTCGTGGAGATCGCGCTGGCGGAGGGGGTGTCGGTCGACGGCTTCGGTGTTCACCCGGCGCTGCTGGACGCGGCGCTGCACGGCATCGCGCTGGGCGACTTCGTGACGCGGCAGGACGCCGCGCACCTGCCGTTCTCGTGGAACGGGGTCTCGCTCCACGCGACCGGCGCGTCGGTCCTGCGGGTCAAGCTGGCCCCGGCCGGCCCGGACGCGGTGTCCATCGTGGCCGCCGACGAGACCGGCACGCCGGTCGCCTCCGCCGGCTCGTTGGCGCTGCGTCCGGTGGACGCGGGGCAGTTGGTGTCGGCAGGGCGGGAGTTCCACGAGTCGATGTTCCAGCTGGAGTGGTCGGAGCCGACGCTGTCGGCGGCCGGGACCGCCAACTGGGCGGTGCTGGGCCGGGCGGAGGGTGTCTTCGCCGGCGGCACCGCGTACACGGGTCTGGCGGAGCTGGCCGGGGCCGGTTCGGTGCCGGAGGTGGTGTTCGCTCCGGTGGCACTGTTCGAGGGCGGGGACTTGGTGGGTGCTGCCCACCGGTCGGCCCGGGAGGCGCTGGCGCTGGTGCAGGGCTGGCTGGCGGAGGAGCGTTTCGCGGACTCGCGTCTGGTGTTCGTGACCCGTGGCGCCCTGGTTGACGACCTGGCGAGTGCTCCGCTCTGGGGCCTGGTGCGCTCCGCGCAGGCGGAGAATCCGGACCGGTTCGTGCTGGTGGACGCCGACGAGTCGCTGACCCCGGAGCTGCTCCGGTCGGTCCTCGGCTCGGACGAGACCGAGGCGGCAGTCCGCGAGGGCACGGTGCGGGTGCCGCGCCTGGTCCGTGCCTCCCGGGCTGGAGGGGGGGAGGTCGCGCTCGCGGAGGGCGGGACGGTGCTGGTGACCGGTGGTACGGGTGCGCTGGGTTCGCTCGTCGCCCGTCACCTGGTGGCCGAGCACGGTGTCCGTCACCTGGTCCTGACCAGCCGTCGCGGTCTGGCCGCCGAGGGTGCGCGGGAGCTGGCGGACGAGCTGATGGGGCTGGGGGCGGCCGAGGTGGAGATCGCCGCGTGCGACGTCGCCGACCGCGATGCCGTGGAGAAGCTGATCTCGGCCGTCTCCGCCGAGCACCCGCTGACGGC
>NZ_JBHWDU010000216.1:0-1955 GCF_042734825.1 Kitasatospora sp. NPDC059648
AGTTCACCGGTGACGTTGGAGACGACGGCGAACGTCGGCTCGCTGTAGGTCAACTCGGCTGCCACGGCGCGGAACTCGGCCAGCATCGGCTCCATGCGCGGCGAGTGGAACGCGTGGCTCACCCGCAGCTGACGACCCTTGCGGCCCTGCGCCTTCCAGTGCTCCAGCACCTCAAGGACGGCGGCCTCGTCGCCCGAAACCACCACCGACGCAGGCCCGTTGACCGCCGCGATGGCGATCTCCGACTCCCGGCCGGCCAGCAGCGGCAGCACCTCCGCCTCGGTCGCCTCGATCGCCGCCATCGCACCACCGGTGGGCAGCGCCTGCATCAGTCGCCCACGCGCCTCGACGAGCTTGGCGGCGTCGTCCAGCGACAGCACGCCCGCGACGTGGGCGGCAGCGATCTCGCCCACGGAGTGGCCGACCAGGAAGTCCGGCTTCAGACCCCACGACTCCACCAGGCGGAACAGTGCCACCTCGACGGCGAAGAGCGCCGCCTGCGTGTACGCCGTCTGGTCCAGCAGCTCCGACCCGTCGAAGACCAGGTCCTTCAGCGGCACGTCCAGGTGGGAGCACACCTCGTCGAAAGCCGCCGCGAACACCGGGAAGGTGCCGTACAGCTCCCGGCCCATCCCCGACCGCTGGCTCCCCTGCCCCGTGAACAGGAAGGCAAGGCCACCGGCCGAGGCAACCGCCGCGGCGGCGTCCCCGGCGGCGAGCGCCGCGAGGCCCGCAAGCAGCTCGTCCCGGTCCGCACCGGAGACGACGGCCCGGTGCTCGAAGCGGGAGCGCGACAGCGCCAGCGAGTAGCCGACGTCCACCGGCGACAGCTCCGGCCGCTCCCCGACGAACGCCGCCAGGTTCGCGGCCTGGTCGCGCAGCGCGGCCTCGGTCTTGCCCGACACCACCCACGACACCGGAGCGTCGACCGTCACCTCGACGGTCTTGACGGCCTTCTCGGCGGGCGCCTGCTCCAGCACCACATGGGCGTTCGTCCCACTGATGCCGAACGACGAGACGCCGGCCCGGCGCGGACGCCCGACCGCCGGCCAGTCCCGCGCCTCGGTCAGCAGCTCCACCGCACCCGCCGACCAGTCGACGTGCGGGGTCGGCTCGTCCACGTGCAGGGTCCGCGGCAGCACGCCCTCACGCAGCGCCATCACCATCTTGATGATGCCCGCCGCGCCGGCCGCCGCCTGGGTGTGGCCGAGGTTGGACTTCACCGAGCCGAGCCAGAGCGGCTCGCCGCCCTCACGCCCCTGCCCGTACGTCGCCAGCAGCGCCTGCGCCTCGATCGGGTCGCCCAGTCGCGTACCCGTCCCGTGCGCCTCGACCACGTCCACGTCACCGGTGGTCAGGCCCGCGTCGGCCAGCGCCTGCCGGATCACCCGCTGCTGCGACGGGCCGTTCGGCGCCGTCAGGCCGTTCGACGCACCGTCCTGGTTGACGGCCGAGCCCCGCACCACCGCAAGCACCTTGTGCCCGTTGCGCTGCGCGTCGGACAGCCGCTCGACGAGCAGCATGCCGACACCCTCCGACCAGGACGTGCCGTCGGCCGCGCCCGCGAAGGCCTTGATCCGGCCGTCGGAGGCCAGGCCGCGCTGCAGGGCGAAGTCGACGAAGGTGTCCGGGTTGGGCATGACGGTGACGCCGCCCGCGAGGGCGAGCGTGCACTCACCGCGGCGCAGGGCCTGCGCGGCCAGGTGCAGCGTGACGAGCGAGGAGGAGCAGGCCGTGTCGACGGTGACCGCCGGGCCCTCGAAGCCGAAGGTGTACGAGACGCGCCCGGACACCACGCTGCTGGAGTTGCCGGTGCCGAGGAAGCCGCCGACGCCGTCGGGGATCTCGGTGACCCGGGCCGCGTAGTTGTGGTACATCACGCCGGCGAACACGCCGGTCCGGCTGCCGCGCACGGAGGCCGGGTCGATGCCGGCCCGCTCGAAGGCCTCCCAGGA
>NZ_JBHWDU010000217.1:0-1931 GCF_042734825.1 Kitasatospora sp. NPDC059648
GCAACGTCGCCAACGACTGGATCGCCAACGGCGTCTGGAACGGCCCCGCCCCCATCGGCGGACAAGCCCGCCCCGGCTCCGGCCTCACCACCAACAGCGCCGGCACCGTCGTCGCCTTCGCCGACCCCAACAACAACCTCGCCAACGACTGGTTCAACAACAGCGTCTGGAACGGCCCCGCCGGAACCGGCGGACAAGCCCGCGCCGACAGCCCCCTGGCCTTCGACGCCGACAACGACCACCTGTTCTTCATCGACACCAACGGCAACGTCGCCAACGACTGGATCGCCAACGGCGCCTGGAACGGCCCCGCCCCCATCGGCGGACAAGCCCGCCCCGGCTCCGGCCTCACCACCAACGACACCGGCACCATCGTCGCCTTCGTCGACCCCAACGGCTACCCCGCCAACGACTGGGCCAACAACGGCACCTGGCACGGCCCCGCCGGCACCGGCGGCACCAGCCGCTGAACCAGCAATCCACCCACCACCACACCACCGCGCCGGCCGGTAGCTCGGATTACGTCTACCAGGCCTGGTGAGCGGACCCTTTACACCTCATCAACGCACTTAAAGGAATCTTCACTTGACAACCCTCGTGTCGCGGGCCTTCCAAAAGTCCGCAGTCGGCGCCTTCATTGCCGCCGTCGTCATATCGGGCGTGTCCGCGCCCTCCGCGTACGCCACGACGGCACCCATCACGGCCGCCGTCGGCGGCCAGACCCATGGCACGTCGGCGCACTCGCTGGCCCTGACGCTGGACAATGTGGCGCTGCAGGTCTCCAGCTCCGACCTTCCTTCCGGCCAGCCCTACATCGCCGCGCCCGGCTCCGGGGTGCAGGTGGCCTCGCTCTCCGAGAACAAGCCGTTCCGGTACTTCTCCGTGACGGCCGTGCCCTTCGGCGAGGAGCTGTCCGGATCGGACTTCCCGGTCTCCGCCGTCGGCGGCACGGCCGCGTGGGTCAAGGCACTGAACGGCACGCAGAACGGCCCGGTCGCCACGATCTTCGGACAGAAGGCCAAGGGCGTCGTCGTGCACTCCCAGGGCAACCTGACTGGCAAGAAGGCCGACCACACCGACATCCAGACGATCACGTGGATTGTCGAACAGGGCAGCCGCACCTGGGTGGTCAACCTCCAGCACGACGAGGCCTCCCTGCCCGGGAACTTCGGCGCCAACCTGGTCATCGCGAGCGGCGACACCTCCGCCCGCACCTCCGTCGACCTGGCCAAGGTCACCGCCGCCCCCACCGCGGCCACCGGCCGGATGCCCGCCAATGCCGTCGGCCTGGGCGGCAGCCTGGGTCAGCCCTCCTGGTGGAACTCCACCTGCGACGGCAACGGCAACCTGCTGAACACCCAGTTCATGGGCCTGCAGGTGTGCGCCAACGGCGGCAACCGACTGGAGTACGTGCCGGGCGTGGCCCAGTACGAATGGCAGTGCGCCGAGCTCAGCGACCGCTACCTGGTCCAGCGCTATGGCGTGGACGGCGCCGGTGGCAACGGCAACCAGGAAGCGCAGAACTGGTACAACAAGTACCCGTCGATGTTCCAGCTGCACGGCAACGGCGACCATGCCTCTCCGGTGCCGGGCGACGTGATCAGCTTCGCCGTGGGCTCCTCGCGGCCCGGCCACACCGGCGTGGTCCACAAGTCCAGCGTCGACTCCTCCGGCAACGGCACCGTCTACTTCGTCGATGAGAACTGGACGGGCGACGGCGGCTACAACAGCGCCAGTGTCAGCAACTGGAACGTCGCCGAGATCACCGGCGAAGGCGGCTCCGTCCAGTGGCTCCACAACCCCGCTGACAATTCCGCCCCGGCCGCGACCTCGACCTCGCCGGTGTCGTTCGATGCCACGGGTTACCACATCGCGTTCGTCGATCCGAACGGCAATCTGGCCAACGACTGGGTCGCCAACGGCGTTTGGAA
>NZ_JBHWDU010000218.1:0-1821 GCF_042734825.1 Kitasatospora sp. NPDC059648
GCGGTGGCCGTACCGCTGGTGAAGGTGACCGACGCACCGGAGACCGGCACGCCGTTGCACAGCACCACAGCGGTCACGCTGGTCGGCTGGCCCACGACCGCCGGCCCGGCCGGCAGCAGCAGCACCTGGCAGGTCGACGGCGCAGTCACGGTGACCGTGATGGGGGCGGAGACGACGCCGGAGCACGCGCACGCGGTGCCGGTCGCGGTGACGGTCGCGGTCACGGTGGCGGGGCCTGCGGTGCTGAAGGTCAGCGATCCGGTGGCGATGCCAAGGGCGTTGGTGGTCGCGGTCGCGGTGGCCGCACCACTTGTGAAGGTGACCGACGCACCGGAGACCGGCACGCCGTTACACAGCACCACAGCGGTCACGCTGGTCGGCTGGCCCACCACCACCGGCCCGACCAGCGGCTGGATCACCACCGAGCAGCTGGACAGCTCAGGCACGGTGACCGTGATCGGCGCGAGCGTGCAGGCCGGACAGGTCCCAGCCGCCGGGGTGAAGCTCACGGTCACCACCTGGCCCGGCGTCAGCGCCACCCCCAGGTTGGTCGGCCCCACCACGCCGTTGGTCACGGTGGCGGTGACCGTGCCTCCGCCGGGCAGGGTGTACGTCAGCGTTCCGTTGAGGGAGGTGAGACCGGCACCGCAGGCGATGACGGTGCTGGCCGTGGTGATCCCGCCGACCGGGGTGGTCAGCGTTGTGGATATGGTTCCGACCGGTGCGGGCGTGACGGTCACGGTCCCGGTTTCCGCACCCGTGACGGTGCCGGTGCCACCGGTACCGCTGAAGTAGATCACGGACACGACCTGGGATCCGGACCCAACCGCCGTGAAGCTGACCGTCGCTGAACCGCCGAGGACGGCCACGGTCTGGGTGGCGCCGTCATACGTGATGACGGCGGAGGCGGTCCCCGCGGGAGCGCCGGTGATGGTGACGGTGAACGCGGTGCACGCTGGAACCGTCAGGGGGACGACGACTACTGCCATGGAACGACAACCCCTTCAAGGAGCTTCGGCGTGGGGCTGCCGCTCATGGCCGCGTCATATGGCGCAGCATCCGCCTGCCAGGGTGCCCATGTAGCGCGACAACGACCCGTCAAGCGATCGTTGTCTTAGCTCCCCAACAGAGGGATGGGCACCCCACATTCGGTATCGCCATTAGACCCACAGCCGTGCTCCCGGGCCCATACCTCTGTTCCAAAATCACTCATATGGCGGTATCCAATAGTTAAAATCAAACAACTTCTGTATTTGGGGACGCCATCAGTGCCGAGTTGCCAGGCGCAAGGTATGCCGGTGTCAGCGTTGGCCCCACGCCAACGGAGCCTTCCTCCAGCGACCAGGCGTCGGGGCCGCGCTCGATAGCCTCCGGCTCGGTGACGACCCGGGCGATGTAGTCGCGGTGCGGCAGGTGGCCGCCGCGCTCCTCCCGGACCTTCGGCACGATGCTCTTCCTCCGTCGTGGCGCGGGCTGGATTCGGCCTCACCAGTGGATCGCCGGGCGCGGCACCTGTGGCCGAGGGATCCGGTCGCGGCGCACCAGCAGCCGGGACCGCTGCTGTCCGTCTTTGTGGGATTTGCACGGCTTTCTTCCCGACCGCGCGACCGGTCTCTACCAGCCACGCCTTCATCGCCTCGGTCACCTCGTGGTGGTCAGCGACGCGCTGGGACCACTCCGACCCCCTCGCCGGCCTCAAACCGCTGCACGGGACGCGGGCGGCCTAAGTAGCTGTTGCTCAATCGAGCTTGGTGATCGTGAGTTCGAGCCTGCTGTCTCGGCCGGGTGAGCATCGAAGTGGAGCCTGCCGCACGGTTCGGG
>NZ_JBHWDU010000219.1:0-1806 GCF_042734825.1 Kitasatospora sp. NPDC059648
GCCGGGCCGAGGCGACGAGGTGCTCGTGTCGTTCCCGGGCGGGCCGCCCGGCCGCCGGGTGTGGACGTCACGGTGGCCGGGCTCTGAGCGGCGGAGGGACGGACGCGGACGGAGGCCCCAGGGGAGGAGCCTCCGTCCGGCCCGCGTCCTGCCCCACCCGCTCCTCTTCTCACCCCGACCGGCTCGGCCAAACGGACCACAAGCGCAAAACGCGGCGGGCGATCCCTACCCGGCGCCGAGCCGGCGGTGGGCGCTCCGGACGATCTCGTGCCAGAACGGCACGGCGGACAGGTAACCACCGAGCGCGGCGAGCACGCCGAACGAGACGTCGACGCTCACCCGGCCCTGCTTGGCCCAGTAGACGTCCTGCAGGTCCAGCAGCAGCGCGAGCTCGTCGGTGATCAGGGCCGCGCCCGCGCCGTACACGGCGGCCACCGCCGGATGGCCGACCGCCGGCTCGTCGCCACGCACGGCCACCAGGCCGACCCCGGCCAGGGCCGCGATGCCGATGTTGTAGTGGTGCAGGTGCTTCCCGCCGGCCGAGATGTTGCCCCAGGGCAGCCAGCCGCCCCTGATCCCGTGGGTGATGAGGCGCACCGTGCCGAAGGTGGTGCCGAACGCCGCCCACATCACCACCAGTGACCGCTTGGTCGGCGTCAGGTGCTGGTCCGCCGCCCGCCGCCAGTCCTCCGCCAGCCGCGCGACTGTCGTTGCTCCCATGCCGTCGACCTCCGAGCCCTGTCCGGCCCCCACGCCCGACGCTAGCCGAAGTGCCGCTCACCCACCCGGCGGGCCTTGCCAGGCGTGCCGTCCGGACGGCCGGGTATCCGCCAGCCATGGCAGTCTTTCGCAGACCGGGGCGCTCCGAGCGACCGGGGCCTTCGGAGCCCGGCGCTTCGGGGACGAGCCCCCCCACGCACGAGCCGGCCCCCGGGGCGGGCGGGGCCGCCCCGGACACGAGTCTGGCCGCCGGCCTCGCCGAGCTGGTCGAACGGGCCGAGCGGCCGGGCGGGGCCTGGCAGGCCACCGAGTACCACGTCGAGCGGAGCCGCGCCCGGGGACTGGTGGCGAAGCTGGCAGGACTGCTCGGCAGCGGCGGCCGGGGCGCGGTGCTCGGCGGCAAGGCCCTCACCGAGCAGTTGGTGCGCGCGGCCCCGCGGATCCCGATCCGTGACCTCGCCACCCTGCGCGCGCAGCATCCCGGCGCCGAGGACCCCGAGCGCCTGGCGGACCTGCTGGTCGCCGGCGCCACCCGGGCCTCCGGCGCGCTCGGCGCGGGCGTGGGGGCGCTGGCGATGCTGCCCGTGCCGCCCGCGATACCGGTGGAGATCGCGGCCGAGACGCTCGCCGTGGCGGCGGTGGAGATCAAGCTGATCGCCGAGCTGCAGGAGGTCTACGGCGTCCCGGTACGGGGGAGCGGCCCACAGCGGACCGCGGCCTACCTGGCCGCCTGGGCCAACCGACGGGGGATCGACGCGAACCTGCTGGTCCGCCCGGCGGGCCTCGCTGCACTCGCCCTCGGGTCGGAGGTGCGCCAGCAGGTGCGCCGCCGGCTCACCCGCAGCTGGATGCGCCGGCTCCCGTCGGTGGTCCCGCTGTTCCTCGGCGCGGGCATCGGCGCGACGGTCAACCGGCGCGACACCCGGCGGCTGGCCGCGCAGGTCCGCGGCGACCTGCGCGGGCACCGGGCGGCCGACCTCGGCTACTGGACCGCGCCCGGCCGAGGCTGACCGCCGCGCCCGGGCCGACCGTCGCGCGTCGGGGCTTCTGAGCGCCGTCGTGGGCCGGCCCTCCGCGGAGAACGGC
>NZ_JBHWDU010000220.1:0-1789 GCF_042734825.1 Kitasatospora sp. NPDC059648
GTGAGGGGGTGTTCGGTGGGGATGCCGGCGAGCAGGGTGTCCACGGCTTGGCGGTCGGTGGTGTCGCAGGCGGCGATGGTGACGGTGGCGCCCAGCTCCCGCAGCTCTTCGGTGAGTTGGGCTGAGCCGGGGGTGTCGGGGCCGCGTCGGCCGGCGAGTAGGAGGTGGCGGATGCCGTGGGTGGTGACGAGGTGCTTGGCGAGGAGGGTGCCGAGGGTGCCGGTGCCGCCGGTGATCAGGACGGTTCCGTCCGGATCGAGCGGGGTGTTCTCCGCCGTGTCCGGGGTGGCGGCCCTGGCCAGCCGGGGCACGGTCAACCGGCCGTCCACCAGCGCCAGTTCGGGTTCACCGGTGCCGAGCGCGAGCGGGATCGCGGCGGTGGACGCGTCGGTGCCGTCCTGGTGGGCGAGGACGATGCGGCCAGGGTGTTCGGCCTGGGCGGAGCGGACGAGTCCGACCAGGGCGCCGACCGCCGGGCTGCCGGACTCATGGGGGAGGACGACCAGGACACGGGCGTCGGCGAGGGACTCGTCGGCGAGGACGTCCTGCAGCGCGGCGAGGGCGCCGGTGGCGAGCGCGTGGGTGCGCTCGATCTCCTCGCCCTCCGGAACGGCCAGGTCGAGGTGCCGGACGAGGTCGAGACCGGTGGCCCGGAGCGCGGCGGCGGCCGCGTCATCGCCGAGGAGGGCCCAGGAGCCGGTGGCGGGGTCCCGACCGCCGAGGTCCTGCTCCTGCCAGTCCACCCGGTACAGCGCGGTGGCCCCGGCGAGGGCGGTTCGGGCCTCGGTGAGGCGGCTCGGGTCGACCTCGCGCATCGTCAGCGCGCCGATGGTCATCACCGGGGCGCCGGTCGCGTCGGCCACGGTCATGGCCACCGTGCCCGGCGTCGGCTCGCTCACCCGGATTCGCAGCCGGGTCGCACCGGTCGCGTGCAGGGCGACCCCGCTCCAGGAGAACGGCAGCCGGACGTGCCCGGTGGCCTCCACGACCCGCTCGCCGTCCGGACCGGTCCGGGGGACGAGGGCGCCGGGATGCAGGGCGGCGTCCAGCAGGGCGGGGTGGATGCCGTAGCCGCCCGGCTCGAAGCCGTCGGGCAGTGCGATCTCGGCGTAGACGGTGTCGGAGCTCCGCCAGGCGGTGCGAAGCCCCTGGAACAGCGGACCGTAGTGGTAGCCGCGCTCGATGAAGTGCGCGTAGAAGTCGGAGAGTTCGACGACGGTGGCGTCCGCGGGCGGCCAGGCGGTCAGGCTCTCCCCGTCGGCATCGGGTGCGGTGACGAGGGAGCCGGAGGCGTGGCAGGTCCAGGTGGGGGCGGTGGTCGTGTCATCGGGGCGGGTGTAGACGGCGAAGGCCGCCCGCCCGGTGGCGTCCGCGGGCTCGATCACCAGCCGCAGCTGCAGCGCGCCCTGCTCCGGGATGGCCAGGAAGGCGTGGTGAGTGAGCTCGTCGATCCGGTTGCAGCCGACATGCGCGGCGGCGTGCAGCAACAGGTCGATGAAGGCGGTGCCGGGCAGCACGGGCGCGCCGTAGATCTCGTGCTCGGCGGTCCAGGCCGGGTTGTCGGCGGAGAGCCGGCCGGTGAACAGGTGCCCCTTGCCGTCGGGGAGTTCGGTGACGGCGGCCAGGAGGGGGTGGTCGGACGTGGCGAGTCCGGCCGAGGCGAGACCGGCGCCGGCGGTGCCGGTGGCGGGCTTGAGCCAGTAGCGCTCGCGTTGGAAGGGGTAGGTGGGCAGGTCGGCGGGGTTGGTGGCGGTTCCGTCGAGGTGGGGCCAGGTGACGGGGTGGCCGT
>NZ_JBHWDU010000221.1:0-1760 GCF_042734825.1 Kitasatospora sp. NPDC059648
TGAGCGCCGAGAACATCGCAGGTCTCATCGTGGCCGTCGCTCTCGTCGGCTACCTCATCCTCGCGTTGATCTACCCGGAGAAGTTCTGACATGAGCTCCACTCTCGCGGGCTGGCTGCAGGCCCTCGCCCTCGTCGGCGCGCTGGCCCTGTGCTACCGGCCCCTGGGCGACTACATCGCCCGCGTCCTGACCACCTCGAAGCACCTCGGAGTCGAGCGCGGCATCTACAAGGTGATCGGTGTCGACGGTGACGCCGACCAGCGCTGGCCGGTGTACCTGCGCTCGGTGCTGGCGTTCTCGGCCGTCTCGGTCCTGTTCCTGTACGGTCTGATCCGGCTCCAGGGCTACCTGCTGCTGAACCTGGGCGTTCGGCAGATGGAGGGCCACCAGGCCTGGAACACCGCGGTCTCCTTCGTCACCAACACCAACTGGCAGTCCTACAGCGGCGAGTCCGCGATGGGCCACCTGGTGCAGATGGCGGGCCTGGCGGTGCAGAACTTCGTGTCCGCGGCCGTCGGCATCGCGATCGTGGCCGCGCTGATCCGCGGCTTCATGCGGAACAAGACCGACCGGGTCGGCAACTTCTGGGTCGACCTCACGCGCATCACGCTGCGGCTGCTGCTGCCGCTCGCGATCGTGCTCGCCCTGGTCCTGGTGGCCAGCGGGGTGATCCAGAACTTCCACGGCTTCCACGAGGTGGCCGACCTCGCGGGTGACGTGCAGAAGATCCCGGGTGGTCCGGTGGCCTCGCAGGAGGTCATCAAGGAGCTGGGCACCAACGGTGGCGGTTTCTTCAACGCCAACTCGGCGCACCCGTTCGAGAACCCGACCGGGTTCACGAACTGGCTGGAGGTCTTCCTGCTGTTGGTGATCCCGTTCGCGCTGCCGCGCACCTTCGGCCGGATGGTCGGTGACGACCGCCAGGGCTACGCGATCGTCTCCGTCATGGCGGTCTTCTGGGTGGCCTCGGTGGCTCTGCTGACCCTCGCCGAGACGCAGCACCACGGCACGGCCCTGCAGGCGGCCGGTGGGGCGATGGAGGGCAAGGAGCAGCGGTTCGGCATCGCGGCCAGCTCGCTGTTCGCCGCCTCGACGACGCTGACGTCGACGGGTGCGGTGGACTCCTTCCACGACTCGTTCACGCCGTTCGGCGGCGGGCTGACCGTCTTCAACATGATGCTGGGCGAGATCGCGCCCGGCGGTACCGGTTCCGGTTTGTACGGCATGCTGGTGCTGGCGGTCGTGGCGGTGTTCGTGGCCGGTCTGATGGTCGGGCGCACCCCGGAGTACCTGGGCAAGAAGCTCGGCGGCCGGGAGATGAAGTTCGCCTCCCTCTACATCCTCACCACGCCGATCCTGGTGCTGGTCGGCACGGGTGTGGCGATGGCCCTGCCGGGCGAGCGGGCCGGGATGCTCAACAGCGGTGCGCACGGCTTCTCCGAGGTGCTGTACGCGTTCACTTCCGCGAGCAACAACAACGGTTCGGCGTTCGCCGGGATCACCGTCAACACCGACTGGTACGACACGGCGCTCGGCCTGTGCATGGTCCTCGGCCGTTTCCTGCCGATGGTGTTCGTGCTGGCGCTGGCGGGTTCGCTCGCGCAGCAGCAGCCGGTGCCGGCCACTCCGGGCACCCTGCCCACCCACAAGCCGCTGTTCGTGGGCCTGTTGTCGGGCGTCGTCCTGATCGTCGTCGGCCTCACCTACTTCCCGGCCCTGGCCCTCGGGCCGCTCGCGGAAGGTCTCACCTCCTGATGTCC
>NZ_JBHWDU010000222.1:0-1722 GCF_042734825.1 Kitasatospora sp. NPDC059648
TATCGCTTCAACGGTGACTGGTCGAAGAGCGTTCGGAAGTGAGCCCGCGAGCACGGTCAACGGGCGGCTCCAGGCGGCTTCGGTTCGGTGGCCTGGTCGGCCGTGTCATACCAATCGCGGTGAGCGTGAGTTCGATTGCGGCAGCTCGGTCGGGTGATCTTGCCGCGTGCCGAGCATGAAGACAGGGCCTCTGGTGCAGCTCGGGGTTGTCGAGACCTTGAGCACGCCAGGAGGCCCTGTTGTCGCAGTTGTACGCCCTTGCGCCGGTCGGCTCCAACTCGGCTGCTCTGGAGTGTGATTGTCTCGCGCACCGGTTCGGGAACGCCGGAGACCGGCCGCACAGACGACCGAAGTATCCGTCCGACATGAGTGACATGGAATGGGCGGTGGTGCGCGACGCGATGCCGGTGCCGGGATGGCTGGAGGGCAGGGGTGGGCAGCCGGAGGGCTACTGCCACCGGCAGATGGTCGATGCGGTGCGCTACCTGGTCGCGGGTGGCATCACCTGGCGGGCGATGCCTGCGGACTTCCCCGCATGGGACCGCGTTTACGCGTTCTTCCGGCGCTGGCGGGACAAGGGCCTGGTCGGCGAGTTCCACGACCGGCTGCGGGATCGGGTCCGCGAGGCGGCGGGCCGCGATCCGGAGCCGACGGCGGGCATCATCGACGCGCAGTCGGTGAAGGGCGCCGCGTCGGTGCCGGCCACCACGCGGGGATTCGACGGCGGGAAGAAGGTGAACGGCCGCAAGCGTCACATCGTGGTGGACACCCTCGGGCTGCTGCTGACGGTGCTGGTCACCGCGGCCTCCGTCACCGACCGCGAGGCCGGCGGGACGCTGCTGGCCCGGCTGCGTCAGCGGCACTGGCGCATCACGCTGGTGTGGGCCGACGGCGGCTACACCGGGCGCCTGGTCGACTTCGCCCGCGACGTCCTGCGGATCGTGCTGAGCGTGATCAAACGCAACGACGACGTCGCCGGGTTCACCGTGCTGCCCAAGAGGTGGCTGGTCGAGCGGACGTTCGCGTGGCTGATGCGCTCACGTCGCCTCGCCCGCGACTACGAGACGCGCACCGACAGCTCGGAGGCGGTGATCCGATGGTCGATGAGCATGGTCATGAGCCGCCGCCTCGCCCGACAGGCACGCTGAACAATCCCGGGCTCGTCTCGATCAGCCAGCCCCGCGCGGCCAGGCGTTTCACCTTCGACCGCACCCCCTCCACCTTCGCCGGGACCTGCTCCAGGCCGAGTGCCACGGCGAGTTGCCGACAGTCCATCGTCTCCCCGCCCGACCCGCTGCCACCGGCCAGGATGTCCATGATCCGTCGGTAGTCCGGCGCCAGCACCGTCGGGACGAGCCCTTCCCGCCAGTGCGGCACCACCGAGCCGGGCACCGCCGCCGCAGACCGCACCGTCCGCTCGCCGGCCACCACGACCGGCGGCATCTCCCCGCCTGCGCGAGGTTCCGCCAGGACCTCGGCCACCGTCTCACGGGTGATCACGAACCGTTCCCACACGGCCTCCGCCTCCCGCAGCTCGGCCTGAAGAGCCTCCACCCGCCGCCGAGCGGCGCGTTCACGCTCTTCCAGCAATCCCATCACCGACGGCATCCCGGCACCTCCACCGAAGAGACGACACGACACCCCGTCCCTGCCGCCAAAACACCATCCCTATTCCTGACCAGCGGAAACGCACCCGTCACTCTCGGAAAGACAACGGCTTCT
>NZ_JBHWDU010000224.1:0-1702 GCF_042734825.1 Kitasatospora sp. NPDC059648
GCACGACACGCCCCGCGTACGGTCGCCCTCACCGACGACCGTACGCGGCGTCTCCGCCTGCCGGGGCGCTCTGCGCACCGCTCTCGCCCGTCCGCGTGTCATCGCGGTCGCGGCCTCCCCGGCGGCACCGCTCCCCGTCCCCAGGGGAACAGTGCCCGTTCTGGTGTTCTTCTTTCCGTGGCTTCCGTGGCGTCGTCGGCCTCGGCGGCCTCAGCGGCCGATCAGATCGGCCAGGGCCTCGGCCTGGTTCGCCATCTGCTCCCACCCGCCGAACAGCAGCATCAGGAGCACGGCGCACGGCAGGGCCATCGCCAGCGCCACGGCGGGGTGCCGGGTGGGCTGCTCGGCGGACCGGGTCCGGGTGAAGGCCGGCCGCCGCCGGCGGGTGGTGCCCGTCTGCTGCGTTGCCATGGCCTTGCTCCTGATCCGGTCGACTGGGCGCGGTGGACGGCTTACCTCGGGGGACGAGCTCCCCGTCCACCGCTGAGCACAACGCTATTGGTCAGGGGGCCGTTCGGACGTCATGCCGTCGTACTGTTCCTCGGGCATCCCGGAGGATGACGCTCAGGCTCAAGGCGTACTACCGGAGGGGGAGGGCCGACTCACCCCGCCCCCGAGGGAACCCTGAGGGGCAACCCCGAGAAACGATTCGGCGCCCCTGTGACCTGCAGCTCAGTGCACGATCCGACAATCGCACGGTGGCTTGAGGTGTTGCGTATCAGCACACCGCAGCGGGCAGTCCGTAAGCTGTGCCAGACAGGAACTGACGATGCCCCAACCGACGGGGCCTCACCCAAGGCTGACGGGGAACGAGACATGGCGATGATGCGGCTGAGGCGTGAGGACCCCCGCATCGTCGGGCCGTACCGCCTCCACCGGCGACTCGGAGCCGGCGGCATGGGCGTGGTCTACCTCGGCTCCGACCGCCGCGGACAGCGCGTCGCCCTCAAGCTGATCCGCGCCGAACTCGCCGAGGACCAGGAGTTCCGCACCCGCTTCGCCCGCGAGATCGCCGCCGCCTCCCGGATCCGGGGCGGCTGCACCGCACGGGTCGTCGGCTCCGACATCGAGGCCGACCGCCCCTGGCTCGCCACCGCGTACGTCCCCGGGCCGTCCCTCTACAAGCAGGTCGGCGACGAGGGGCCGCTCAGCTGGCCGGACGCCGCCCGGATCGGGGCCGCGCTGGCCGACGGGCTGGTCAAGGTGCACGAGGCCGGGGTCGTCCACCGCGACCTCAAGCCCTCCAACATCCTGCTCTCGCCGCGCGGCCCGCGGATCATCGACTTCGGGATCGCGTGGTCGCGCGGCGCCAGCACCCTCACCCACGTCGGCACCGCGGTCGGCTCCCCCGGCTTCCTCGCGCCCGAGCAGGTGCGCGGCGCCGCCGTGACCCCGGCCACGGACGTCTTCGCCTTCGGCGCCACCCTCGCGTACGCGCTCACGGGGGACACCCCGTTCGGATCCGGGGCGTCCTCCGAAGTGATGCTCTACCGGGTCGTCCACGAGGAGCCCGACCTCTCGGCCGTACCGCCGCAGCTCGCCCCGCTGATCCGGGCCTGCCTGGCCAAGGAGCCCGCCGAGCGGCCCGGCGCCGCCGCGCTGCACGAGCGGCTCAGCGAGCTGGCGGCCCGCGGGGCGGCGACCGCCGGTGGCAGCGGGCGCGCGACGCGGCGGGGCCCGGCTGCGGCCGCCGCGGCCGCCG
>NZ_JBHWDU010000225.1:0-1677 GCF_042734825.1 Kitasatospora sp. NPDC059648
CCACCGCATGGCAAGCCTGGCCGAGGTGCCCACCACCGTCCCGATCGGCCGCCCCCTGCCCAACACCCGCACGTACGTCCTGGACGACACCCTCCGGCCCGTCCCCGTCGGCGTCGCCGGCGAGCTGTACATCGCGGGCAACGGCCTCGCCCGCGGCTACGTGGCCCGCCCGGACCTCACCGCCGAACGCTTCGTCGCCTGCCCCTACGGCGAGCCCGGCACCCGGATGTACCGCACCGGCGACACCGTACGCTGGAACGCGGACGGTGTACTGGAGTTCCTCGGCCGAACGGACGACCAGGTCAAGATCCGCGGCTTCCGCATCGAACTCGCCGAGGTGGAGGCCGCCTTCACCGCCCACCCGGCCGTCCGCCAGGCCTTCGCGACGGTCCGCCAGGACCAGCCGGGAGACAAGCGCCTCGTCGCCTACGTCACCGGCACGGCCACCCCCGGCGAACTGCGCGCCTTCGTCGCCGAACGCCTTCCCGCCTACATGCTCCCGGCCGCGGTCGTCACCCTCGACGCCCTGCCCGTCACCCCCAACGGCAAGGTCGACCGCCGCGCCCTCCCCGCCCCCGACTACTCCACCACTGCCACCGGCCGGGCCCCCCGCAACGCCACCGAACAGACCCTGTGCGAACTCTTCGCCGAGGTCCTCGGAACGGCCGAGCCGAGCATCGACGACAACTTCTTCGACCTCGGCGGGCACTCCCTCCTCGCCACCCGGCTGGCCAGCCGCATCCGCACCGTGCTCGGCGCCGAACTCCCCATCCGCGCCCTCTTCGACAGCCCCACCATCGCGGGGCTGGCCCAGCACCTCGGCGAGGGCCGCAGCCCGGTACGCGCCGGCCTGACCACCCGGGAGCGCCCGGATCTCGTACCACTCTCGTACGCCCAGCAACGACTGTGGTTCATTGACCAGTTCGATGGCCCGAGCGCGCTCTACAACACCCCCTTCGCGATCCGGCTGACCGGCGAGGTCGACACCGCGGCCCTGGCCGAGGCCCTCGGCGACGTCGTCGCCCGGCACGAGGTGCTGCGCACCCTCTTCCCGACCACCGACGGCGGGCCCCACCAGCTGGTCACCGAGGGCCTCCGGCCCGACCTGACCGTCACCCCCGTCGGCGACGACACCGAGCTGGCCGGGCTGCTGGACCGGGCCATCGGCCACGCCTTCGACCTCGCCGTCGAACTTCCCATCCGCTGCACGCTGTTCTCCCTGCCCGCCGAGGAGAACGTGCTGCTGGTCCTGATGCACCACATCGCCAGCGACGGCTGGTCCGTCGCCCCGCTCTTCCGCGACCTCGGCGAGGCCTACCGGGCCCGCAGGGAGGGCACCGACCCCGGCTGGCAACCGTTGCCCGTCCAGTACGCCGACTACACCCTCTGGCAGCGCGAACTCCTCGGCACCGAGGACGACCGGGACAGCCTGCTCGGACAGCAACTCGACTTCTGGCAAAAGTCCTTGGCCGGCTCCCCGGAGGAGCTGGCCCTGCCCTACGACCGTCCGCGCCCGGCGGCGCCCAGCCACCGGGGCGAGCTGGTCGAGTTCACCGTTGAGGCCGAACTCCGCAATAGACTTGGCGAGTTGGCCGCCGAGAGCCGCGCGAGCCTGTTCATGGTGCTGCAGGCCGCCGTCGCCGCCCTCTACACCCGGCTCGGCGCCGGCACCGACCT
>NZ_JBHWDU010000226.1:0-1659 GCF_042734825.1 Kitasatospora sp. NPDC059648
CTCGTCGTCCCGGGTCTGTGGTTTGTCGGCGGTGTGGGGGTCAGTCGGCGTCCGAGCTGCCTAGCAGGATGGCGCTCTTGACGCCTCCGATCTGGTAGTTGAGGGTGAGCGCGTAGTCGAACTCGATGAGCCGGGTGTGGTTACCGGGGACGGGGTCGAAGCAGACGTTGTCGGCCGGCTCTTCGCAGTTCGCGGTGGGGCACACCTCGCCCTGTTCCAGCATCAGGAGGGTCAGTGCGACACCCAGGGCTCCCGCCGGGGCGCCGTTGTGGCCGAAGCAGGCTTCCTGGGAGGTCATGAGGAGGTCGGTGACGCCGTCTCCGTAGAGTTGCTTGGCCGCGTTGGCCTCGAAAGCGGTCACGACGACGTCGCCGTCGCTTCCGCCGTGGATGTAGGGGATCTGGCCGACGTCCCACCGGTCGCCGAGGCACTTGCGTACGGCGGCGACCAGCGAGGCGCCGTTCTCGTCGCTCGCGAGGGGGTTGGACAGGCCGTCGCGGGTCATGCCGTGTGACAGGACCTGGCCGTAGGTGTGCGCCCCGCGCTGCTCGGCGCGGCTGCGGCTTTCCAGTACCAGGGTCACCGAGCCTTCTCCGTGGTTCACGCAGTCGGCTCGCCGGTCGTACGGCCGCATGACCCGGTCGAAGGCCGGGAGCAGTTCGGGCATGCCGTCCACGCGGATGGAGTCGTAGGCGCGTTGGGCTC
This sequence comes from Kitasatospora sp. NPDC059648, assembly GCF_042734825.1. Classification (NCBI taxonomy): domain Bacteria; kingdom Bacillati; phylum Actinomycetota; class Actinomycetes; order Kitasatosporales; family Streptomycetaceae; genus Kitasatospora; species Kitasatospora sp. NPDC059648. The sequence continues at coordinate 706 of NZ_JBHWDU010000226.1, forward strand.
CGTGCAGGAGGCGTTGGACGTTCTGGATCACGTCGACGCCGAAGACGTCGACGCCGGTGACGACGGCGAGGTCGATGTCACCGTCGGCGATCATGCGGCGGGCGTTGCCGATCTGGACGGCGGAGGAGGCGCAGCCGCACGAGACGGTGAAGCAGGGGCCGGTCGTGCGCATGAGCGCTCCCTGGACCAGTGCCACGTCGGAAGGGGTGAGTCCCTGCTGGGCCCGGACGAACAGCTCCATGGCCTCGTGCGGGGCGGTGGTGCGCGCGTCGGCGTGCAGGACTTCGAGGTAGCTGGCGACGTTGGCGTCGATGCCGCCGCGCCCGACCAGGACGGCCGCGTCGCTCAGATCGCCTCCTCGGATGCTCAGTTGAGCGTCCGCACAGGCTTCCACGAGGGACACCAGGCCGTAGCGGTGGGCGTTGGTGTAGTGCTTGGAGAAGATGCCCGGCAGGTCCGGCAGGCGCTCGGCGAACGCCGCGTCCGGCAGGTCGACGGAGCCGTAGTACACGCCGTGGTGCTTCAGGCACGAGCGGCCGTTGGCGGCCACGTCCCAGACCTCGCCCAGGGTGAACAGCGGCCCCTCCTCGCCCGGCAGGCAGAACCCCATGCCGGTGACCATCGTGTCCCGGGCCCCGGGGCCGCCTCGCGGGCGGGCGGGGGAACGCCCGCTCACGACACGCACCCGGGAGTGCGGGACGGACGCTCTTTCCGTGCCGGTGCGGGAAGGTTGCTGATCATGGCTCACCTCGGGGTGTGGGGATGGGTGTGGCACCGGGCAGCGCCCGCAGCGGTGTGCTCGCCCGATGCCGGAGTCGGGGGCCGGGGGGGACGGTGGTGGGAGGGCTACTCGGCGATGGCGGTCCGGTACGACCACTGGTAGACGGGCATCAGCACGCCCCCGACATCCTTGAAGTCCTGCGTGAGAGCGAAGTGCTCATATCCGTTCCAGCG
>NZ_JBHWDU010000227.1:0-1574 GCF_042734825.1 Kitasatospora sp. NPDC059648
TGCGCTCGCCCTTGCCACCGAACGGGCAGGCGTCGAAGCGCTCGGCGGTCAGTGCCGGGCGGGCCACGTAGCCGCGGGCCAGGCCGTTGCCCGCGAGGTACAGCTCGCCGGGCACCCCGGCCGGGACCGGCTGGAGGGTGTCGTCGAGCACGTAGGCCCGGGTATTGGCCAGCGGGCGGCCGATCGGCACCACCGCGGGGATCTCCTCACCGGGCGACATGGTGAAGGTCGTCTTGATGGCCGTCGTCTCCGTCGGCGCGTAGACCGCGACCACGTCCGTCTCCGGGCACACCCGGAACAGCTGCCGCACGGCCTCCGGCGGCACCACGTCACCGCCCGTCCACACCTGCCGGACGGCCCGGAACGCCTCCGGGGTCTCCTCGGCCATCAGCCGCAGCAGGCCCGAGGGCGCCTGCACCAGGGTCACGGCGTGCCGGGTGACGGTCGCGGCCAGGGCGGTCAGGTCGAGCTGCCCGGGGGCGGCCAGCACGATCCGCCCGCCGGTCACCAGCGGCGCCCACACCTCGGTGGTGGAGGCGTCGAAGGCGGTGGGCGAGTGGAGCAGCACGCTCTCGTGGTGGCCCTGGTGGAAGTGCCGGTTGGCCAGCAGGTCGACCACATTGCGGTGGGTGACCGCCACACCCTTGGGGGCGCCGGTCGAGCCCGAGGTGTACATCACGTACAGGAGCTGGCCGGGGAGCGGGCACCGGCCGGCCGGGGCGGCGTCGCGGGCCTCGGTGACGTCCAGCGGCGTGGGGCCGTCGGCGGTGAGCACCGGGTGGTCGCGGTGGGCCGGATCGACCAGCACGACCTGCGCCCGGGTGTCGGCGAGGATGTGCCGCATCCGGTCCAGCGGGTAGCGGGTGTCCAGCGGGACGTAGGTGCCGCCGGCCTTGGTGACCGCGAGGATCGCCGTCACCAGGTCGGCCGAGCGGTCCATCAGGATCGCGACCGGCTCCTCCACCGCCAGCCCGCGGCCCAGCAGGACGGCCGCCAACGACCCCGCCCGGGCATCCAGTTCGGCGTAGCTCAGCCGTTCGGTGTCGGAGACCACGGCGACCGCGTCGGGGGTGGCGGCGGCCTGGGCCTCGAACAGTTCGGACAGCGTGGTGTCGGCGACGGGGACGGCGGTCTCGTTCCAGCCGCTCAGCAGCTGCTCCCGCTCCGCCGCACTCAGGATCTCGATCCCGCCGATGGGCGCGTCGGGGTCGGTGGCGGCGGCGTCGAGGACGCGCAGCAGGCGCTCGGCGAGGGTGGCGACGGTGGCGTGGTCGAACAGGTCCGCCGCGTACTCGACGGCCGCCGCCACTCCGAGTGCCGTCCCGTCCGCGCCGTGCTGCTCGGTGAAGTTGAAGTTCAGGTCGAAGTGCGCCAGGGACTCGCCTGCGCCCTCCAGCACCCCGCTGACCTCACCCAGGGCGAGTACGGGCGCCGGGCCGCTGCTGACGGTCAGAACGGTCTGGAAGAGCGGGTGGCGGGCGGGTGTGCGGGTGGGGTTGAGCTGCTCGACGAGCCGCTCGAAGGGGAGGTCCTGGTGCTCGAAGGCGTTCAGGTCGGTGCGGCGGACACGGTCG
>NZ_JBHWDU010000228.1:0-1512 GCF_042734825.1 Kitasatospora sp. NPDC059648
CCGTGTCCAGCTCCGGCATGTCGTGCGATTGCCTCGCACACCGGCTCGGGAACGCCGCCGACCAGCCCGACCGGACCCGCCGCTACGGCTCCGACCTCACCAACACGGAGTGGGCGATCGTGCGGCCGCTGCTGCCGGTCCCGGCCTGGATGAACGGGCAAGGGGGCCGCCCGGAGGGCTTCTGCCACCGGCAGATGATCGACGCGGTGCGCTACCTGGTCACCGAGGGCGTGCGCTGGGCCAGCCTGCCCGCCGACTTCCCCAAGTGGCGGGCCGTCTACCGGTTCTTCCGCCGCTGGCGCGACAACGACCTCATCAAGGAGCTCTACGGCCGACTGCGCAAGATGCTGCGCGAACTGGCCGGCAAGAAGGAGGAACCCACCGCCGCGATCATCGACTCGCAGTCGGTCAAGGCCGACGCCACCGTCGGCGCGGCCACCCGCGGCTACGACGCCGGAAAGAAAATCAACGGCCGCAAGCGGCACATCGCCGTGGACACCCTGGGCCTTCTGCTGGTGGTGATGGTCACCGCCGCCTCGGTCAAGGACAACGACGCCGGCCGCGACCTCCTTGAACAACTGCGCGCCGAACACCACCGCATCGCCCTGGTCTGGGCCGACGGCGGCTACACCGGCTGGCTCGTCGCCTTCGCCCACGCCGCCCTGGCCCTCGCACTGACCGTCGTCAAACGCAGCGACGACGCCACCGGGTTCGTCGTGCTGCCCCGCAGGTGGATCGTGGAACGATCCTTCTCCTGGCTGATCCGGGCCCGGCGCCTGGCCCGCGACTACGAGACCCGCATCGACAGCGCCGAGGCGATGGCCTGGTGGGCCGCGAGCATCCCGGCCACCCGCCGACTGGCCCGCTCGGGCCGACCCTCCCCGCGCCGCGTCAAGCGGTCCGCGGCCTGAACAGCCCCGGCCGCACCTCGGTCAACCAGCCCCGCTCCACCAGCCGCTTCGCCCTGAACCGGGCCGCCTGCTCCTTCGCATCACTCGCCGGCCAGCCCAGATCCTCGCGCATCGCCCGCGCCCGCACCCCATCCCCGCCTCCGGCCGCATCGCGCTCGACCAGGGCCACGACCCGCGCGCACTCGGGCGGCAGCATCTCCACCCCCAACCCCTCACGCCACAAGGGGACTTCGACCCGCGGCCCGGCCACGCCCGCGACCGGCTCCACCACCGGTCCACCGGCCGACGCCCCGGGCACCGCGGCCTCATCGGCCACCTCGGCCAGGGCCGCCACCGTCTCCTCCCGGGCGATCACCGCGCGCCGCGCGGCCTCATCCGCCTCCGCCACGGCGGCCTGGACCCGCTCCAACTCGGCGCGCAGTTCCTCCGCCCTGGCCAGCGCCACCCGCTCACGCCGCTCCAGCACCCCCAGCACCGACGGCATCCGCCACCTCCGACCACGCCCCGCACCAACACGACGGTCCGAGCATGCCTACCGAGCGACGGCCACACACCTCACCTGCGAAAACGTGACCCTACCTTCGGTTTGGGAATCGCTTCT
>NZ_JBHWDU010000229.1:0-1486 GCF_042734825.1 Kitasatospora sp. NPDC059648
GGTGAGGAGGTGTTCGCCGAGGTCGCGCTCGCTGATGGTGTGTCGGTGGAGGGGTTCGTTGTTCATCCGGGGCTGATGGAGTCGGCTGTGGGTGTGGCGGGGCCTGGTGCGGGGTGGTCGTGGTCGGGGGTGTCCGTCTTCGCGTCGGGTGCTTCGGTGCTGCGGGTGCGGGTGTCGGGTGATTCCGTGGTGGCGGCGGATGGTTCGGGTGTGCCGGTGTTCGCGGTGCGTTCGGTGGTGCGTCGTGAGGTGCCGGCGGGTGAGCTGTCGGTGGCGGGTGGTTTCGAGGAGTCGTTGTTCCGGGTCGAGTGGTCGGAGTTGGCGGCTGCTGGTGCTCCTGCGGCTTTCACCGTGGTGGCGGATGGGGGTTTGGCGGGGCTGGGTTCGTCGGTTCCGGGTGTGGTGTTCTTCCCGTTGGAGGCGGGGGCCGGTTCGGCGGATGCGGTGCGCGGGGCTTCGGTTCGTGTGCTGGGTGTGGTGCGGGAGTGGCTGGAGGATGCGCGGTTCGCGGGTTCGCGGCTGGTGTTCGTGACGCGTGGTGCGGTGGCCGCGGTCGAGGGTGAGGGTGTCGCTGACCTGGTCAATGCTCCTGTGTGGGGTCTGGTGCGTTCGGCGCAGTCGGAGAACCCGGAGCGGTTCGTGTTGTTGGACGTGGACGGTGCTGTGCCGGTGTGGGAGCGGCTGGCGGGTCTGGTGTCCTCGGGTGAGCCGCAGTTGGCGGTGCGTGAGGGCAGGGTTTTGGTGCCGCGGTTGGCGCGGGTGGCTTCGGGGGCTTCGGTTCGGCCGGTGGTGTTCGATCCGGCCGGGACGGTGTTGGTCACGGGTGCGGGGACGTTGGGTGCTCTGGTGGCGCGGCACTTGGTCACGGAGCACGGCGTGCGGCATGTGGTGTTGACCAGTCGTCGTGGTGGTGCGGCTCCCGGTGCGGGGGAGTTGACGGCGGAGCTGTTGTCGCTGGGTGCCGCGAGCGTTGAGTTCGCGGCGTGTGATGCCGCTGACCGTGATGCTCTTGCCGGTCTGTTGTCCGCCGTTGCGGTGGGGCGTCCGTTGAGTGCCGTGGTGCACACGGCGGGTGTGCTGGATGACGGTCTGGTGGCGTCGTTGTCGCCGGAGCGGCTGGAGGCGGTGCTGCGGCCGAAGGTGGATGCGGCGCTCAATCTGCACGAGCTGACGCGTGGTCTGGAGCTCGATGCCTTTGTGTTGTTCTCCTCGTCGGCGGGGCTGTTCGGTGATGCCGGTCAGGGCAACTACGCGGCCGCCAACGCTTTCCTCGACGCGTTGGCGGAGCGGCGTCGGGCGGAGGGCCTGGTCGCGACCTCGTTGCAGTGGGGTCTGTGGGAGCAGCGCAGTGGTATCACGGAGAGGCTGTCCGAGGCGGACGTCGAGCGCATTCGCCGGGCGGGGATGAGTCCGTTGCCGACCGGGCGCGGTCTCGAACTCCTGGACGTCGTGCTGGCGGCCGGCCTGCCCGTCGCCTCCCCGATGG
>NZ_JBHWDU010000230.1:0-1450 GCF_042734825.1 Kitasatospora sp. NPDC059648
CCTAGTAGGGCTTGGTCAGGTTCGTCGGGGTTGGGCGTGTCCAACGGCGGGTTGTGTCGTTGAGGGTGTGTGACACCTGGGGAGATGACTGAGGTCCGGGAGGACCTGGAGGCGTTCACGGCGGAGCTGTTCGAGGCGTTCACCCGCAACGATCAACGCCGTTGGGGACAGGTCTATGTGCGTGGGCTGCTGCTGGACGGCGGGCGCAAGTCGGTTGAGCCGATGGCTGCCCGGCTCGGCGAGGACGGCAACCGGCAGGCACTCGCGCACTTCGTGACCACCAGTCCGTGGGACCCGGCGCATGTCCGGGCCCGGCTGGCGTGGAAGATGCAGACCGAGTTGAAGCCGACGGCGCTGATCATCGACGACACCGGTTTCCTGAAGGACGGCGACGCCTCCGCGTGCGTGTCGAGGCAGTACACCGGCACCGCCGGCAAGGTCACCAACTGCCAGGTGGGCGTCTCGCTGCACCTGGCCACCGACCACGCCTCCGCGGCGGTCGACTGGAGACTGTTCCTCCCCAAGTCCTGGGACCCGACCTCGGAGAAGGCCGAGCCCGAGAAGGTCGCCCGTCGCGAGCGTTGCCAGATCCCCGCGGACCTGGGACACGTGGAGAAGTGGCAACTCGCCCTGGACATGGTCGATGAGACTCGCTCCTGGGGCGTGCACGTCCCGCTCGTCGTCGCGGACGCCGGTTACGGCGATGCGGTCGCGTTCCGGCTGGGCGTGGCCGAGCGCGGCCTGAACTACGTCGTGGGGATCTCCACCACGCTCAGCGCCCAGCCGGGCTCCGCCCGGCCCGTCACCCCGCCCTACAGCGGGACCGGCCGCCCGCCGGTCGCCCGCTATCCCGAGCCGGCGAAGAGTGTGAAGGCCCTGGCGGTGGAGGCGGGTCGGAAGGCGGCCAGGCCGGTGTCCTGGCGCGAGGGCTCGCGCCCGGGCAGGGGCCACACCGGGTTCAAGCGCATGTACTCGCGGTTCGTCGCGCTGCGGATCCGCCCGGCCGGACGCGAGATCCGCGACGCCACCGACGGCGTCGAGCTGCCCGAGTGCTGGCTGCTGGCCGAGTGGCCCGCCCGGGAGGCCGAGCCGGTGCAGTTCTGGCTCTCCGACCTGCCCGCCGACACCCCGCTGACCACCCTGGTCCGCCTCGCCAAGCTCCGCTGGCGCATCGAACACGACTACCGCGAGATGAAGCAGGCCCTGGGACTGGCTCACTTCGAGGGCCGCACCTACACCGGCTGGCACCACCATGTCACCCTCGTCGCCCTGGCCCACGCCTTCTGCACCCTGCGGAGGCTGGCCCGGGCCCCAAAAGGAACGGCAACGGCCTGAGTCTCTACCAGGTCGTCCGCGAGCTGCAGTTGGTCCTCGCCACCTGGGCAGGCAATTGCCCGACCTGCCATCGCGACATACCGACACCCATGCGAACCTGACCAAGCCCTACTAG
>NZ_JBHWDU010000231.1:0-1445 GCF_042734825.1 Kitasatospora sp. NPDC059648
GGCCACTGTTTGGCTGATCCGTGCCCGCGGCTTGACACGGCATGCGCGGGGCCTCTGCCAATTGACTGCCGGGTTATTCGCTCACTCAAATTGTGCAGCACTCTACAGTTCCTTGCAAAAACCTTTCTTCTCCACTCCCGGCGTTTCGTGTATATTTCCTGGCTTCCAGCGAGGCCTCTGAGGAGTCCGCAAGCCTTGTCGAACTGCTAGGAGTGGAATGCTGACCAGAGAGGAATACATCAACATTTGTGCCCTGCGCTCGCGCGGATTGTCCATCGCCGCTATCGCTCGTATCCTCGGCCGTGACCGCAAGACCGTGAGTTCCTATCTGTGCGGGAAGCGCACGGTCGGAGTCCGCAGCTCCGACCGGGACGAGTTCAGACGGTTCGTCCCCTACTGCCGTCAACGGCTCCAGGACGACGCCCACTTCCAGGCCTCGGCGCTGTACGCCGAAATCGTCGATCTCGGCTACACCGGTGGCTACTCGACCTTCACCCGTGCCCTGCGCACCCATCAGCTGCGCCCTCGCTGCCCGCTGTGCCAACGGCCTCCCCGCGGCCGCCCCGTCCGGCAGGACGACGCGGAGGAGGTGCACTTCCGCTGGTTCGTCTTCTCCGGAGCCCCGGCGGACTGGGACAGCACTCAGGCCTGCATCCTGGTGGGACGCCTGATCCACTCCCAGCGCTGGAGCGCCGCACTGGCGGAACAGATCGATCCCGGCCACCTGGCCGACTCCGTCGACCGGATCCTGCGCCAGTTCGGCGGAACCGGCTGGCGCTGGCACTTCGACCCGACGCAAGCGGCCCGCTGCCAGGACGGCGGCGAACTGGCCACAGCACTGGGCAAGGTCGCGAAGCACTACGGTGTCGTCGCGGAACTCGGCCCGTCCGGGCGGGACGCCGACGACGAGGTCATCGAGCGAGCGCTCGCCCACTGGTGGCAGACCATCCACGCGGACACCGGCCTGCTGGAAGCCCGGGAAAGCCTGGAGCGACTGACCAGACTCGTGGAGACTCGCCGGGCCTCGGCACGGGGCGGGTGCACGGCGCCCGCTGCGGCGGTCCTGCTCGACCTTCCCCATGACCCCTATCCCGCCAGGATCAGCGTGACGCGTACCGTTTCGGCCGGCAGCATGGTCTCCTACCGCGGCAACCTCTACGCCGTTCCCCGGCACCTGCACGGTCACACCGTGCAGGTGCGCCGAAGGGTCGGTGATCCCCTTCTGACGATCGCGACCCCGCGCGGAAGAGTGATCGTCCAGCATTCCCTGGCGCCCGACGGTGCCGGCCTGTCGGTCATCGGCCACCGGCACGGGATCAGCCTCGAACGCCCGCTCCCGGTGCCGAGACCGGCCTGCCACAGCAAGATGTACAGCCCACCGTCCGCCGAAGCGCTCGCAGCGGCCCAAGCACTCCGACAGGACGACCGCCAGGAGGACGGATCAG
>NZ_JBHWDU010000232.1:0-1437 GCF_042734825.1 Kitasatospora sp. NPDC059648
CTAGTAGTACTTCGTTAGGTCGGGGCGGGCTGTCTAGCGCGGCTTGTGGATCTTCTTGTGGGAAGCGGGCGTTGGCAGGTGCGGCAAATACCGGTCCAGCAGCTCAGCAGGTCCTGGAGCTGGTCGAGGACCTGGTAGAGGGTCAGGCCGGCGCTTGAGCTTTTGGGTCGAGTCGGCGGAGGGTGAGGAAGGCGTGGGCGGCGGTGACGAGGGTGACGTGGTGGTGCCAGCCGCGCCAGGTGCGACCCTCGAAGTGGTCCAGGCCCAAGCCGTGCTTCATCTCGCGGTAGTCGTGCTCGATGCGCCAACGCATCTTGGCCAGGCGAACGAGGTGGCGGGTCGGGGTGTCGGCAGGCAGGCTGGTGAGCCAGTACTCGGTGGGCGCCTTCTCGCCGGTGGGCCACTCGCTGAGCAGTGTGGCCGCGGGCAGGACGCCATCCCATGTGCCCGCTCCGCCGGCCTGGGCCATGGCGTGGGTGCGGGCCGCGACACCCGCCGGCCGCACCGTGAGCACCCGGAGTCGGGAGCGCATCGGACCCTTGGAGCCGTGGCGCCACGTGCACTGGCGGAAGGCCTTGCGTCCACCGTCGGTGGCCAGGGCCTGCAGCGAGCCGGGCTTGGTCCGGTAGCGCGAGGCTGGTTTGCGACCGTTTCCGCTCCAGGCCGGGGCGGTGGGAACCGCGTCGTGTGGGTGGGCGGACTCATCCGATCGGACGGCCACGACGAAGTCCAGCCCGCGTTCCCCCAGGCCCTGGCGGAACGCGGTGATCTGGCCGTAACCGGCGTCGGCGACGATCACTTTCGGCTCCAGGCCCCAGGTGATCGCCTCGTCGATCAGGTCCAGGGCCAGGCGCCACTTCTCGCGGTGCCCGACCTCCTCGGGCATCCCGGTTCGCGCCCGGCGTTCGGTGTCGTCCTGCCACTCGGCGGGCACGAACAGGCGCCAGGAGATCGGCACGGACGCGGTGTCCGAGGCGGCGTGCAGACTCACCCCCACCTGGCAGTTCGACTGCTTGCCCAAGGCTCCGCACCACTGCCGGGCCACCCCGACCGACATCCGCCCGTCCTTGGGGAACGACACGTCGTCGATCACCCACACCACCGGATCGACCACCGGAACCGTCTTGCGGGCCACGGCCCGCAGAACCGCCGTGTGGTCCCACGGCGACTGGTTCACGAACTGCTGCAGGGCCTGCATGTCCCCGTCCGGCAGCCGCTCGGCCATCGGCTGGATCGACTTGCGGCGACCGTCCAGCATCAACCCGCGCAGGTAGCAGTCACCCCACCCGCGTGTGTCCTTCCGCGACACCGAGGCGAACACCTCGGCCACAAACGCGGCCAGCTCGCCACGGAGTTGCTCGATCTCCCCCAAATCCACGCCGACAGGATGCCCGACTCGCAGACCAAGATCAAGTTAAGTTAACGAAGTACTACTAG
>NZ_JBHWDU010000233.1:0-1423 GCF_042734825.1 Kitasatospora sp. NPDC059648
TTAGGTCGCGTCCGCTCTGGTGATCGTGGTGACTGCGGGGGTTGGTGGCGGCCAGTCGCGGTGTTGGGCGCGTTTGAGGGGCCAGTTGGACATCTTGCGTTTGATGACGCGGGGGCAGGTCCGGTGACGGCGCGGAGGTAGCAGGCGTTCGGTGATTTCAGCCAGGGTGCGGGTCAGCGCGCGGGCGAGTCTGCCGGGGGGAAAGCGCCGCCTGGGCGGGGACCTGGCGGCGCACGACCCGCAGACTGCGGGTGAAGGACAGCCGGTCAGGGTCCACACCCTCGTGCAGGGCCGCCTGGTGCATCAGCTGCCGGATCGCGTGGTGGACGAGCAGGAGGCCGTAGACCTCCTGCTCGACGCCCCACGGGTACTTCGAGCGCAGGACGAGCCCGGGGCCGCGCTGGTGGGTCTTGATCTCGTCCAGGGTGGTCTCGATCTCCCAGCGCTGGACGTAGAGCGCGGCCAGCTCGGTGGCCGGCGCCTCCTCGGGGTCGAGGATCGTGGTGATCAGCCGGTAGACGGTGGCCTCGCCGGTGGAGGCGAGGGTGTACTCGACGACGCGAACGGTCACCGGGTTGCGGCGGCTCCTGCGGTCCGGTTCGGCATGGACGGTGCTGAGGTAGGAGCCGTCCGGGAGCGCCTGCACGACGGGCAGGTTCGCGCTCCTGCGCACCCGCCACAGCAGGTCCGCGCCGGTGGCCCGGGCCTGCTGCCACAGCTCGAAGCCGTAGAAGCCCCGGTCCGCCAGCAGCAGCATCCCCTCGCGGAGCCGGTCGAACAGCTGCCGGGACAGGGACTGCTCGCTCGCCGACAGCGGACCGGTGGCGGCGGCGAACATCGCGTGGGTGCCGCACTCGGCCAGCCCCACCACCCGGGCCTGCGGGAACGCGCTCGCTCCACGTCCCGAGACATGGCGGCCGAAGAAGGCCACGTTGGCCTCGGTGTCCGCCAGGTCCAGCGTGGTGCCGTCCACCGCGACCACACGCCAGCGCCGGTACCACGCCCCCGCGGTCCCGGGCACCGCCACCGGCCGGCACACCCGCGCGAACAGCACCCGCAACGGCTCCGGACCCAGACGCCGTCGGGCCCGGCCGATCGCGGCGGTCGTCGGCACCCGCCACGACCGCCGCCCGTCCCCGAGTCCCTCGCCCAGCAGCCGGGCGACCTCCTCGTAGCCCTGCCCGAAGAACAGGCACATCGCCAGCACGAAGTACACGACCACCCGAGCCGGCAGCAGCCGACTGCGCTGCTCGGCCCGCCCGGTCTCCGCGATCACCTCATCGACCAGACCCGGCGGAAACGTCCGGGTCAGCACCCCGATCGCGATCCGATCCGACAACCGCTCACCCGCAGGCGACTTGACCTGCCCCACCCTCGCCACACCACAACCAACGAGGATCGGAGGACAAAGTCACTGGCATTG
>NZ_JBHWDU010000234.1:0-1415 GCF_042734825.1 Kitasatospora sp. NPDC059648
TGCTGCTGGAGACGGTGTGGGAGACGTTCGAGGACGCGGGGATCGATCCGACGTCGTTGCGGGGCAGCCGGACGGGCGTCTTCACCGGCATCTGGTCCTCGGGCTATGGCGCCGGGGCGCAGCCGCCCGACCTGGAGGGCTACCTCTCGACGGGCACGGCGACGAGTGTGACCTCCGGGCGGGTGTCGTACCTGCTGGGGCTGGAGGGTCCGGCGGTGTCGGTGGACACGGCGTGTTCGTCGTCGCTGGTGGCGATCCACCTGGCGGCGCAGGCGTTGCGCTCGGGGGAGTGCTCGCTGGCCCTGGCCGGCGGTGTGACGGTGATGGCGACCCCGTCCGGGTTCGTCGAGTTCTCGCGGCAGCGGGGGCTTGCGGCGGACGGGCGGGTGAAGGCGTTCGCCGAGGCCGCGGATGGTACGGCGTGGGGTGAGGGTGCGGGTGTCGTGCTGCTGGAGCGGTTGTCGGACGCCCGTCGCAACGGTCACCGGGTGCTGGCGGTGGTGCGGGGTTCGGCGGTCAATCAGGACGGTGCGTCCAACGGCCTGACCGCGCCGAACGGCCCCTCGCAGGAGCGGGTGATCCGTCAGGCCCTCGCCAATGCCGGGTTGGAGGCGTCCGAGGTGGACGCGGTGGAGGCGCACGGTACGGGGACGACGCTCGGTGACCCGATCGAGGCTCAGGCGCTGCTGGCGACGTACGGCCGGGACCGGGTGGAGCCGTTGTGGCTGGGGTCGGTGAAGTCGAACATCGGCCACACCCAGGCGGCGGCCGGTGTGGCGGGTGTGATCAAGATGATCATGGCGATGCGGCACGGGCAACTGCCGTCGACGCTGCACGTCGATGCGCCGACCTCGCACGTCGACTGGGAGTCCGGGAGCGTCCGGCTGCTCACCGAGGCCCGGCCCTGGCCCGACAACGGTCACCCGCGTCGCGCGGGCATCTCGGCGTTCGGCATCAGCGGTACCAACGCGCACGTGATTCTGGAGGCACCGGCCCCGGACCCGGCCGAGAAGACGTCGCCCGAGTCCGCCGCCCACGATCCCGCTTCGGATCCCGGGTCCCCCGCCGCTTCCACGCCCACGCCCGCGCCCGCGGTGCCGGTGCCGTGGCTGCTGTCGGCGAAGTCGGACGCGGCCCTGCGTGACCAGGCCCGCAGGCTGCGCGGATTCCTCGCCGAACACCCCGAGGTCACACCGGCCGAGGTGGCCGCGGACCTGGCCGCGCGGGCCCGTTTCCCGCACCGTGCCGTGCTGACGGACCCGGCCGGCCTGGACGCGCTGATCGGCGGAGAACCCGGAATCGTCACGGGCACTGCCACCCCGGGCAGGTCGGCGTTCGTGTTCTCCGGTCAGGGTGGTCAGTGGGCGGGGATGGGTCGGGGTCTGTATCGGGAGTTCCCGGTGTTCGCGGGGGTG
>NZ_JBHWDU010000235.1:0-1366 GCF_042734825.1 Kitasatospora sp. NPDC059648
TACTGCAACCGCAGTTATGGGGTGTGGCCTCGGCGTTTGTAGTGGCTGCGGCGGGCGCGGGTCTGGCTGCGCCGTCGCCAGTATGACCAGCGCAGATGGTGGGCGGCTGTGAGGTGATGAGGGTGGAGGAGCAGGCCGATGAGGCGGCGGATCTCCGCGACGGACAGGGGTATCAGGCCCTCGTGGCCGGGTCCGGAGCCCCCTTTGACAGCTCGTGTGCGCGGATGGCGGTCAGGCAGGCGAGTGTGGCCATGGACAGGGTGATGTGCCGGTACCAGGCCTGGTAGCGGCGGACCTGGTAGTGGTCCAGGCCGCACTCGTTCTTCGCGACCTGGAAGCACTCCTCCACCTGCCACCTCGACCCGGCGACCTTGGCCAGGTCCGTCAGCCGGGTGCCGGCAGGGCCGTAGCAGACGTAGTAGGCGATCTCTGTGGGGTCGCTGACGCTGCGTCGGGCGAGGACCCAGTGGCCGAAGCCGTTCTCCCAGCGGATCCGGATCGGCACCCGGGCCCAGTCGTAGATCCGCCGGCCGTGGGCGCCGGCTCCGCAGGACAGGCGCTTCCATGCCTGCCGGGGCAGGGAGGCGATGAGATGGTCCACCCGGGCGTCCCCGCCTCTGGTGGTGATCACGGTGTCGTTGACCTTGGTGGCCAGTACGTGGGCCACACCGCGTTCCTCCAGCCAGAACCGCAGGGTCTTGACCTGGCCGTATGCCTCGTCGGCGGTCACCCAGGCGAACGGGACGTTCGCGTCCAGGGCGCGTTGGAGCATGGCCCGGAAGTGCTCGATCTTCGTGGCGAACGGAACGTCGTCCTCGATTCCGGCGGCCCGGCAGCGCGCGCGGTCGTCGGTCCAGGATGCCGGCAGGTACAGTTCGCGGTCGATCAACGCCCGGCCCTTGGCGGAGGCATAGGCCAGGAACGTCCCGATCTGGCAGTTTTCGGTGCGGCCGGCGGTGCCGGTGTACTGGCGCTGGACGCCGGCCGAGCGGGTGCCCTTCTTGAGGAAGCCGGTGTCGTCGCCGATCAGCACCGCGTTCTTGTCGCCGATGCTCTCGACGACGAAGTCCCGCACGTCGTCGCGGACGGCGTCGGCGTCCCAGTCGGCCGAGTTCAGCAGGCGCTGCATCCCGTCCGGGCACTCCTCACCGGCCCGTTCCGCCAGCGACCACCCGTTCTTGCGTTCCAGCGGGGCGATCAGTCCCGCCATGTACTCCAGCGCCCGCCCGCGAGGCTCCGACCTGGTGAAACGCGACGCGAAGCGGGCGTGCAACCCCGCCAGCGCCGCCTTCCACTCCTCGACCTGCCCCACCCCAAGATCAACCACTCGCCAAGTCAACCATGATCAAGTGCGGTTGCAGTACTA
>NZ_JBHWDU010000236.1:0-1361 GCF_042734825.1 Kitasatospora sp. NPDC059648
AGTGGACGTTAAGTCCGTTTCTGGTAGCGGCCTCGTTCGGGTTGGGTGAGGAAGCCTTGGCGAGTGAGGCGTCCGAGGCGGCTGCGGGTGATGTTGACGGACGCCTCGTCGGTGGGCATGCCGAGGAGTTCGTGCAGCTCGCGTGCCCGGAATGCCTGGTCGGGGTGGTGGTTGAAGGCGTTCACGATGGCCTGGTAGGTGGTGTTCGTCTCGGGTGGTTCGGATTCGGTTCCTGCCGGCGTGACCTCCGCGATGATCTTTCGGGTGGTGGCCAGGTCCGTGAGCCGCGCTTCGGTCTCGATCAGGTCGGTGGCGAGCTCTTCGATCCGGGCGCGTAGTTCTGCAGCCTGGGCGGTGGCCTCGTCCTGCCGGGTCTGGAGGTCTGCCAGGAGTTCGGCGACGTTCACGCGGCCAGTCCGAGGGTGTCGCGCCAGGCCGGGGCTGGTGTGGTGAGGCGGCGGGTCATGTTCGCGGTGGAGGCCCAGTAGACGCGTGAGGCGGAGGTGTCGGGCCGATGGTCGAACTCGCGAGCCAGGCGCCGGTGCAGCATCAGCGTGCCGTTCGTCTGCTCCACCACCCACCGTTTCGGCTGCGGGACGAAGCCCTTGCCCTGGTCGGCCGGGTTGCGGCGGACGACCTCGACGTCGATGTCCAGCAAAGCGCCGTGGATGACGACCTCGTCCTTGAAGCCCTGGTCCACCAGGGCCTTCTCCAGACGCATCCCGCACCGCTCGGCGACCTGGTCGAGCAGGGCGGTGCCGGCGGCGTTGTCGTGGGCGGAGGCGGCCAGGACGACGACGCCGATGATCAGCCCCATGACGTCCACGGCCAGTCCCCGCTTGCGCCCCGACACCTTCTTGTTCGCGTCCAGTCCCGTCGTGCTCTTCGGGACACCGGCGGCCGCGCGGACGGACTGGGTGTCGATGATCACGAGGGACGGGTCCTCTAATCGGCGGGCTCTCTCCCGTACCTGGCAACGCAGGAGTTCCTGGATCCGCTGGTCGAGCCCGTCCTGGCGCCACAGGCCGAAGTAGTAGAACACCGCCGACCAGGACGGCAGGTCATGGGGCAGGTAACGCCACTGACAGCCCGTCCGGTTCTGGTAGAAGATCGCATTCACGACCTCCCGCAGATCACAGGACCCCGGATCCCCGGTAGCCGACCGCGCCACCCTCTCCTGCTTCCAGGCCGTGATCATCGGCTCGATCAACGCCCACTGCTCATCCGATAGGTCGCTCGGATACGCCCGTCTGTCCATGAGCCGCAGAACATCACCCGAACCCCGGCCAGCACGCCAGTACGGCCAACGTTCACACGTACGAGCGATCACGAAACAAGAGAAACAGGACTTAACGTCCACT
>NZ_JBHWDU010000237.1:0-1353 GCF_042734825.1 Kitasatospora sp. NPDC059648
CTTGATGCCGACGAACGGCACCACCAGACCGCCGAAGCCGTAGACGCCGATGTTGCGGCGCAGCAGGGAACTGGCGTCGGAGGGGCGGTACTTGACGCCGCGCAGGGCGAGCGGGATCAGGCCGATGATGACCAGGGCGTTGAAGACGATCGCCGAGGTGATCGCGGACTGGGGGCTGTGCAGGCCCATGATGTTGAGGTGGCTCAGGCCCGGGTAGACCCCGGCGAACATCGCGGGGATGATCGCGAAGTACTTGGCCACGTCGTTGGCGATGGAGAAGGTGGTCAGCGCGCCGCGGGTGATCAGCAGCTGCTTGCCGATCTCCACGATCTCGATCAGCTTGGTCGGGTTGGAGTCGAGGTCGACCATGTTGCCGGCCTCCTTGGCCGCCATGGTCCCGGTGTTCATCGCCACGCCGACGTCGGCCTGGGCGAGCGCGGGGGCGTCGTTGGTGCCGTCGCCGGTCATCGCGACCAGCTTGCCGCCCTCCTGCTCCTTCTTGATCAGGGCCATCTTGTCCTCGGGCGTGGCCTCGGCGAGGAAGTCGTCCACGCCGGCCTCCTGCGCGATCGCCTTGGCGGTCAGCGGGTTGTCGCCCGTGATCATGATGGTCTTGATGCCCATCCGGCGCAGCTCGTCGAAGCGCTCCCGCATGCCCTCCTTGACCACGTCCTTGAGGTGGATGACACCCAGGACACGGGCGGCCCTGCTGCCGACCTTGGTGGCCACGACCAGCGGGGTGCCGCCGGCCGCGGAGATGCCGTCGACCAGGACGGAGACCTCGTCGCCGACCGAACCGCCGTTCTCGGTCACCCAGTTGGTGACCGAACCCGCCGCGCCCTTGCGGACCTGGTGGACTCCCTCGGTCTCGTCGAGGTCGACGCCCGACATGCGGGTCTGGGCGGTGAACGGGACCCAGGTGGCGTGGGTGAGTTCGCCCTGGGCGCGGGCCCGCAGGCCGTACCCGGTCTTGGCGAGGACCACGATCGAGCGGCCCTCCGGCGTCTCGTCCGCCAGCGACGACAGCTGGGCCGCGCTGGCCAGCTCATCCCGGTCGACCCCGGGCGCTGGGACGAATTCGGAGGCCTGGCGGTTGCCCAGGGTGATGGTGCCGGTCTTGTCGAGCAGCAGGGTGTTGACGTCGCCGGCGGCCTCCACGGCGCGGCCGGACATGGCCAGCACGTTGCGCTGGACCAGGCGGTCCATGCCCGCGATGCCGATCGCGGACAGCAGTGCGCCGATGGTGGTCGGGATCAGCGCCACGATCAGGGCGACCAGGACGATCATCGACTGCGGGGCGCCCGCGTAGGTGGCCATCGGCTGGAGCGTGACGACCGCGACCAGGAAGACGAT
>NZ_JBHWDU010000238.1:0-1290 GCF_042734825.1 Kitasatospora sp. NPDC059648
GGGCCAACAACGGCACCTGGCACGGCCCCGCCGGCACCGGCGGCACCAGCCGCTGAACCAGCAATCCACCCACCACCACAGCACCGCGCCGGCCGACCCAAACGGCCGGCGCGGTCCAACGAGTGAGGATTCGGATTTGTCAGTCATACGTGGCCTGCGCCTGACGCTCATCGGTGTCACGGCGATGGCGACCATGTGCTGTGTGTCGGCAGGAACTGCAGCCGCGTCGGTGCTGCCGGCGCCGAACGGTTCGCCGTCGGCGTCGATCTCCCTGTCGGGGACCGTGAAGGACGCCCGCGCGGAACGGGTGTCCGGCGGGGTGATCACCCCTCCCGCCGCGATGCCGGCCGTGAAGGGAGCACGCATCGAGGTGAACGGCACCCTGGTGGGCCGTACCGACCGTGCGGGCGCGTTCAAGTTCGACTACCCGGACCCGACCGGCAAGGCCGTGACCGTCACGGTGACGGCTCCGGAATTCGGCACCTACCAGCTGGCCGGCGTCACCCCGGCGCACAGCGGTGACTCGCTGACCGTGCAGTTGACGGGCAAGGCGCAGTCGATGAGCGATCAGGCCGCACCCGCGCCGACCTCGCGAAACCGGGCCGCCTCCGTCACGCCACAGGCGACGACAGGCAGCTGCGGTGGCTACTCGTCCAACTCGACTCCGCCCTCGACCATCCAGGTGCTCGAGTACGTGCAGCACGACGGCTCCGGGTTGCCGATTCCGGGCACCGAGGCCGGCGTGTTCAGCGTGCCCTTCGAGTCGTACGTCAAGGACGTGCTGCCTGGTGAGTGGATGTCCTCCTGGCAGCCTGACTCGCTGAAGTCGGGTGCGATGGCGGCGAAGACCTACGCGTGGTACTGGGTCAACCACTGGCGCGGCGGATCCTATGGCAGCACCTGCTACAACGTCGACGACTCGATCAACTACCAGCGCTACGTCCCCGGCCGGTCGACCGCCACCACCGACTCCGCCGTGGAGGCGACCTGGAACTCGGTGATGACCCAGAGCGGCTCGATCTTCGAAGCCTCGTTCCAGGCGACGCTCACCGGCAACAAGTCTGAGGCCTGCGGTGCCGGCCTGTCCCGCTACCCGAACACGCTCAGCCAGTGGGGATCGCAGAACTGCGCCCTCGCCGGCCAGTCCTGGCAGTCGATCCTGAGCACCTACTACCCCGGCGTATCGCTCGGCGGGTCGACTTCGCCGGTGTCGTTCGATGCCACGGGTTACCACATCGCGTTCGTCGATCCGAACGGCAATCTGGCCAACGACTGGGTCGCCAACGGCGT
>NZ_JBHWDU010000239.1:0-1266 GCF_042734825.1 Kitasatospora sp. NPDC059648
TGGCTTCTTCTTCCCCATGCTCTCCATGATGGACATCATCCTTACCGGGGCCGAAGCCCCTGATCAGGGGTGTCCGTCAAAGCGAATCAAGCCCAATCCGCCGTCGCTCCACGTGCCGCGCGCAGCACCTCCAAGACCCGGCACGCGTCAGCGCGTCGCCAAGACACCGAACCAATCGAGACACCGAACCAATCGGCCCCGCACCGGGGCATCCGAACGAAAGACACACATCATGACCGCAGATG
Organism: Kitasatospora sp. NPDC059648; assembly: GCF_042734825.1. Lineage (NCBI taxonomy): Bacteria > Bacillati > Actinomycetota > Actinomycetes > Kitasatosporales > Streptomycetaceae > Kitasatospora > Kitasatospora sp. NPDC059648. Next base: position 246 of record NZ_JBHWDU010000239.1, read on the forward strand.
CACGCTCGTCCGTCTTCGAGCAGCTCGACCTGCCCGACACGAACCTCACCCGGGACACCTATGCCTATGTGGACCGGATCTCGCCCGCATTCGTTCTCCATCACAGCGTCCGCAGCTACGTTTTCGCTCGCGCCCACGCTCAGAACCAGGGTCTGCGCCGGTAGCGACTACGACGACGAGCTGCTGTTCCTCAGCTGTGTTCTGCACGACATCGGCCTGACCGAGGAGGGCAACGGCGACCAGCGCTTCGAAGTCGACGGCGCTGACACCGCAGCGGCATTCCTGCGCGAGCGCGGCGTCGAGGAACGGCGTATCGCCATCGCCTGGGACGCCATCGCCCTGCACACCTCGGACGGCATCGCCGCACGCAAGGGCACGGAGGTCGCGCTGGCCCAGGCCGGTATCGGCACCGACATCCTCGGAGTCCAGCGCGAGAGCCTGCCATCCGGCCTCGCCGACGATGTGCACGTCCTGCTCCCGCGCCTGGACCTGGGCTACGCGCTCAGCGATGCCATCCTCACCCAGGCCAAGGCCAAGCCTCACAAGGCGTCCCCGCTGACCTTCCCCGGTGACCTGCTGCGCCGTCATTTGCCCCACGGCGCCCATCCCGGCTGGTACGACCTGCTCGCCGCAGCTGGCTGGGGCGACAAGCCGGTCGGCGCAGTCGCCCGGCGCCGCGCTGAGACCCCACAGCAGGTGGGGACCTTGTTCATGGAGTACCTGGAGGCAGGGGACGTCGAAGGTCTGGTGTCGCTCTACGAGCCGAACGCCCACTTCGTCCCTGCCCCTGGGACCCACTTGACGGGCACCGACGCCATCCGCGCGGCCATGCAGCAGATGGTCGACAGCGGCTCCCGCCTGAAGCTCGAACTGCGCGACATCCGACAGGTTGACGACGTCGCCCTGGTGTCCAACAACGCCACACTCTGAGAAGCCGTTGTCTTTCCGAGAGTGACGGGTGCGTTTCCGCTGGTCAGGAATAGGGATGGTGTTTTGGCGGCAGGGACGGGGTGTCGTGTCG
>NZ_JBHWDU010000240.1:0-1264 GCF_042734825.1 Kitasatospora sp. NPDC059648
CGGCAGGTCTCGTCCCGCCTGCATTTCTCCAGCATGAAGTCTCCTGACGGCGAAAGCCGACGCATCGGGCCCGTCGGTCCGGGGACGTCAATCTAGAAAGTATAGGAACTTCGAAGTTCCCGCCAGCCTCGCAGAGCAGGATTCCCGTTGAGCACCGCCAGGTGCGAATAAGGGACAGTGAAGAAGGAACACCCGCTCGCGGGTGGGCCTACTTCACCTATCCTGCCCGGCTGACGCCGTTGGATACACCAAGGAAAGTCTACACGAACCCTTTGGCAAAATCCTGTATATCGTGCGAAAAAGGATGGATATACCGAAAAAATCGCTATAATGACCCCGAAGCAGGGTTATGCAGCGGAAAATGCAGCTCACGGTAACTGATGCCGTATTTGCAGTACCAGCGTACGGCCCACAGAATGATGTCACGCTGAAAATGCCGGCCTTTGAATGGGTTCATGTGCAGCTCCATAAGCAAAAGGGGATGATAAGTTTATCACCACCGACTATTTGCAACAGTGCCGTTGATCGTGCTATGATCGACTGATGTCATCAGCGGTGGAGTGCAATGTCGTGCAATACGAATGGCGAAAAGCCGAGCTCATCGGTCAGCTTCTCAACCTTGGGGTTACCCCCGGCGGTGTGCTGCTGGTCCACAGCTCCTTCCGTAGCGTCCGGCCCCTCGAAGATGGGCCACTTGGACTGATCGAGGCCCTGCGTGCTGCGCTGGGTCCGGGAGGGACGCTCGTCATGCCCTCGTGGTCAGGTCTGGACGACGAGCCGTTCGATCCTGCCACGTCGCCCGTTACACCGGACCTTGGAGTTGTCTCTGACACATTCTGGCGCCTGCCAAATGTAAAGCGCAGCGCCCATCCATTTGCCTTTGCGGCAGCGGGGCCACAGGCAGAGCAGATCATCTCTGATCCATTGCCCCTGCCACCTCACTCGCCTGCAAGCCCGGTCGCCCGTGTCCATGAACTCGATGGGCAGGTACTTCTCCTCGGCGTGGGACACGATGCCAACACGACGCTGCATCTTGCCGAGTTGATGGCAAAGGTTCCCTATGGGGTGCCGAGACACTGCACCATTCTTCAGGATGGCAAGTTGGTACGCGTCGATTATCTCGAGAATGACCACTGCTGTGAGCGCTTTGCCTTGGCGGACAGGTGGCTCAAGGAGAAGAGCCTTCAGAAGGAAGGTCCAGTCGGTCATGCCTTTGCTCGGTTGATCCGCTCCCGCGACATTGTGGCGACAGCCCTGGGTCAAC
>NZ_JBHWDU010000241.1:0-1224 GCF_042734825.1 Kitasatospora sp. NPDC059648
CGCCCGGAGCTGACCGAGGCCGCCATCGTGGTCTCCGGCGGCCGCGGCGTCGGTGCCGCCGAGGGCTTCGGCGTGGTCGAGGAGCTCGCGGACGCGCTCGAAGCGGCGGTAGGCGCCTCGCGCGCCGCCGTCGACGCCGGCTGGTACCCGCACAGCTCCCAGGTCGGCCAGACCGGCAAGCAGGTCTCCCCGCAGCTGTACGTGGCCAACGGCATCTCGGGCGCCATCCAGCACCGCGCCGGCATGCAGACCTCGAAGACCATCGTGGCCGTCAACAAGGACCCCGAGGCCCCGATCTTCGAACTCGCCGACTACGGCGTGGTCGGCGACCTCTTCGAGGTGCTGCCGCAGCTCACCGCCGAGGTGAAGGCCCGCAAGGGCTGATCGCCCGGAAGCCGAACGGAGGGCGTGGCACTCGGTACCCCCCGAAACGATGGCACCCCCCCCCCCCGGGGAACCCCGGTACCGAGTGCCACGCCCTCCGCGTGTCGTCCCGCGACTACTCGGCGAAGGCCGCCAGGTGCTGGGTGAACCCGCCCTTGACCGGCGGCAGCGGACGTGCCTCCGGCTCCTGCTCCGCCGTCGGCTCCTCCACCGTCAGCAGCCGCAGCTCGGGCTGGTCGGAGCCGGGGGAGGAGTACAGCCGCACCCGGGTGCCGACCGGGACGGTGCTGCGCATGCCGTCCACGATGCACCAGACGTCGAAGCCCTCCGTCATCCGGATCAGCGACTTCTGGCGGACCAGCGGCGTGCGGGCCTGCTCGACCGCGCAGCGCCGCACCACGCCGGTGCCCTCGCTGGGCTCCAGCCGCAGCTCGGTGGAGCCGCAGGTGGGGCAGAGCAGCCGCTGGAACGTGGGGTTGTTGCACCACGTGCAGCGCTGGAAGTACAGCGTCGTACTCCGGGTGTCGGCATCGATGGCTGAGTGGACCACGTCGTCATCTCCCTGCGCTCGGACCGGCTGTGTCGGCAGAAGTACGCCAGTAGTTCGGCTGTAGTACGGCAGGAAAAGGATAGGGAACTCAGTGCCGCCCTGTGAAGGCACTGAGTTCCCTTTTTGCTGCGCGCATGCATAATGAAGGGTACTGAGTACCGTCGTGAAACAGGAGTGGCGATCATGAGCCAGGAGTTCGATCTCTTCCGTATCTCCGAGGAGCACGAGATGCTCCGTGAGGCGGTGCGTTCGCTGGCCGAGGCGAAGATCGCTCCGTTCGCGGCGGAGGT
>NZ_JBHWDU010000242.1:0-1217 GCF_042734825.1 Kitasatospora sp. NPDC059648
GAAGGTCCGCAGGGGCCGCTACACGACAGCCGCCACACCAGCGGCCCCCACCTTGCACCCCGGCCGAAATCCTTAACTACCCGGCCTTGGGGGAAGGCCCATCCATTGGCAGTTCCCGCTCGGTGTCAGTAACGTCCCTGCCGCGGCGCAAGTGTCGGCCGAACGTCTGGTCAACGTCGTGGTGGCCGGCTACCGCCGAGACAAAGATGGTGCCGAGCCGGCCCAACGGCCGGTTGCCGCAACGCCCTGATGTTTCGACGCCAGGGCCGACTGGAGGGGAAGAGATGCGCAAAATGACCGGACGTCTCACCAAGGCCGTCGTCGCCGGCGCCATTGCCATCAGCGGCATGGTCGTCGGCACCGGCAGCGCCCACGCCGACAGCGCCTACGCGTGCCGCTCCTGGAACGACCACCAGCGGTACGTGCCCGTCTACGGCAATGCGGTCTACCTGGACTCCTGCTACAACGTCCTGGACGACCGCCGCACGATCGAAGCCCAGATCCCGTATTCGAACTACACCGGACAGGGCCTGACGTACTGCGCGCACGCCTTGGACGTGAACAACCTCTACGGCCCTTGGCCCCACGACTTCGGCTGCACGTCGTCCTCGGCCACGGGGGACTCGGTGTGGGCGGGACGCGACCCGGGTTACGGGTCGTCGTGGTCGGAGTGGACCGCACCGAAGGGCACCTACGTGATTTCGACCGGGGTCTGGATCAACGGTCACTACTACGGTGACGTCCAGAGCCCAAGGACTACCATCGGGTAGCTCTGCACATCGCTGGCTGCCGCCCCGGGGCGGGATAGCCTTCGCCGAGGCGTACTTGACACAGGTCCACCGACCTGATGAACACACAGCTGCGCCCCGCCGGCTGACACCGTCACGCACGGCCCGCGCCTCCAGTTCCCGCAGGGACGGGCTCCCGGCGTGCAGCCACAGCCGCTTCATCCTGGCCCGAGATGGGCACGGTCACCATGCCCTGGCCCCGCTTCCTGCCTCCGGGGCGGTTGGCGTCGGCACACAACCACAGCCGGTCCGCGGTGCGCACCGACCCGCCGCAGGCCCGGGTGTACGCGCAGGTCCATGTCGGGCGGGAGGTAACCGGGGTTCGGGTGCTCAGGTGAAGTTCCACCCTGCGGTTGGACACTCTCCGTCTACGCTGCGAGGGTATGACCTTGCCGGTGCCGCTGGCGGGTCTCGAGTGGCGTGAGGTAG
>NZ_JBHWDU010000243.1:0-1199 GCF_042734825.1 Kitasatospora sp. NPDC059648
TCCACCCACTCCAGCTGGAACATCGCCTCATGGAACGCCCGCCGCGCGGAGACAAGTTGACCCGCATCCACCGGCCGCAGCATCAGCGAGCCGATGGCGGCGACAGGGGCTCCGGTCTCGTCGGCAGCGACGATGGACACGGCGTCGGTGCCGGCCGGGGCCAGCTTGACGCGCAGGACGGAGGCGCCGGTGGCATGGAGGGAGACGCCGTTCCAGGAGAACGGCAGGTGCGCACTGTCCCGCTGGGCGACGAACTCGCCCAGCGCGATGCCGTGCAGGGCCGCGTCCAGCAGAGCCGGGTGAACACCGAAGCCCTCGACGGACGTGTCCTCGGGCAGCGCGACCTCCGCGTACACGGCGTCTTCGGCGCGCCAGGCGGCGCGCAGGCCCTGGAACACCGGGCCGTACAGCAGACCAGTGGCGGCCAGGCCCTCGTACAGGTCCTCCACCTCGACCGGCTCGGCGCCCTTCGGCGGCCACACCGACAGACCCTCCGGAGTGCCCGGCACCGCGTCGGACAGCAGACCCGAAGCGTGACGCACCCACGGCTCATCGGCCTCCGCGTCGTCCGCACGGGAGTACACCGCGACCGGACGGAAACCGTCGGCGCCGGCGGCCTCCACCGACACCCGCAGAGCGAGGCCACCCTGCTCGGGCAGCACCAGCGGGGCCTGGAGCATCAACTCCTCGACCTGACCGAAGCCCACCTGGTCACCCGCGTGAACCGCCAGCTCCAGCAGACCCGTACCCGGCACCAGGACCGAGCCCGACACCGCGTGGTCAGCCAGCCACCCGTGCGACTGGAGGGAGAGCCGGCCCGTCAGCAGGACACCGTCCGACTCGGGCAGGGCGATCGCCGCACCCAGCAGCGGGTGCCCGGTGTTCCCGAGACCGAGGCTGACGGCATCGCCCGCGATGCCGGGCAGGTCCAGCCAGTAGTTCTCGTGCTGGAACGCGTAGGTCGGCAGGTCGACGCGCTGGGCACCGCGACCGGCGAACACCGACTCCCAGTCCAGCTCGGAGCCGTACGTGTGGAGGCCGGTGACGGCCTGGGTGAAGGACAGCGCCTCCGGGCGGTCCTTGCGCAGGACGGGGGCGAAGTGGCCCTCGGTGATCTCCTGCGCGAGGGCGGACAGCGTGCCGTCCGGGCCCAGCTCCAGGAACTTGGTGACGCCCTGCTCCGCCAGGTAGGCGATGCC
>NZ_JBHWDU010000244.1:0-1176 GCF_042734825.1 Kitasatospora sp. NPDC059648
TTACTGACCTCGGCGCTTCAAGGTGATGGCGGTGGGAGGTCGAGGGAGAGTCCGGTTCCGGTGAGGAAGCCGTCGAGGATGTCGGAGCGGTACTGCAGTCGCTTGAGGCGGTTGCGGACGAGGGCTTCGAGCCGGTCGAGGGCGACGCTGGCGAGGTTCGCGAGGCTGCGTTTGACGTGGGCCCACAGGTACTCGACCGCGTTCAGCTCGGGTGCGTATGCGGGCAGCACGAACACCGTCAGCCAGTCCCTCGCGTCGATCAGGTCGCGCATCGCATGGGAGACGTGGGTGTTGAGCCGGTCCCAGACCAGCACGATCGGCGCTTTGACCAGCTGGTGGATCCCGTCGATCAGCCCGATGTAGTCGTGTTCGGACAGGCTGCGGCGTTCGCCCTTGCGCCCGCTGTGGCGTCGCAGCCTGTGGCACAGGCGGGTCCGTGAGCCCGGTCGCATCGCGATCAGTCCGGCGACGGAGATCCTCCCCGAGCGGCTGCCGCTCACCTTCACGACCGGGGTGATGCCGCGGCGTCCCCACGTGCGTCCTTTGGGCGGTCTGCGGGTGAACCCGGCCTCGTCCTCGAAGCAGAGCCAGCCGTTGCAGGCCGCCCGGGTGCTTTTACCTCCGCCCACGTCGCCTCCCTCCACGCGGCCACGGCCTGCTCGTCGCGTTCCGCGGCCCGGCGCACGGGGACCTGCGGGGTGAAGCCGAGCCGGCGCATCAGACGGGTGGCCCCCGAGACGCTGTAGGACACGTGGAACTTGCGGCCGATCAGCGTCGCCACCCGAGCGCCGGTCCATACCTGGTCCTGGTCCCAGCCGTGCGCGGCCGGCCCCTGCTCGAGGTATTCGGCCAGCTTCTCCCGGCGCCGCGCCGACAGCTTGCATCGCTGCCCACCCGGTCCCCGTGAGGCCAGCGCCCCGATCCCGTCCTCCCGCCAGGCCTGGTGCCACTGGTAGGCCGATTTCGAGGTCACCCGCAGCCTGCGGGCGACCTCCCTCGGAGGGACACCTTCGTCGAACAACGCGGCGGCCTCCAGGCGCACCGCCTCGCGGCGCTGACGTGCCTTCGCCGTCAGCCCGCCCCCATCCGCATAGCGCATACCAACGGCATAGCGCGCAAATGACCGTCAGTCAGCTACGCAAACAGGCCAATCACCTTGAAGCGCCGAGATCAGTA
>NZ_JBHWDU010000245.1:0-1113 GCF_042734825.1 Kitasatospora sp. NPDC059648
CGGCAGGACGTCGAGTCGACGCCCACCATCGACCAGTCGATCCGCCCGGCAAGGTCGGCGTCGGCCTGGACCGCCTGCAGGAGCCGGTCCCAGGTACCATCCGCCGACCAGCGGCGATGCCGTTCATACACGATCTTCCACGAGCCATAGCGTTCCGGCAGGTCACGCCACGGAACACCGGTGCGGACCCGGAACAGAATCCCGTTGAGCACGGTCCGGTGATCGTTCCACCGGCCGCCCCGGCCACCCAGCGAGGGCAGATGCGGCTCCAGCAGCAACCACTCTCGATTCGTCAGATCCCCCCGACCCATGACCCAACCAATGAGCGACCGGCCGGAAAGTCACATGATCCGCCGGACAGTGCCTAGGTGAGTGCAGTGATGCCCCGCTCGAACGCCCCAGCGCCCTTCCCCTTCGTGGCCGGTGTGGTCCGGGGCGTGAGCCCGAGACCTTCCAGGCGTGCGCGCTGTTCGTCGTTGAGGCTGTTCCAGCTGTGGGTTTCGGTCTGGCGGGTGGTCCAGGTGACCGCCTGGCCGCGATGCGCGCGGTCGTCTCGGCCGCGTAGCAAGCGCGTGCGGGTCGCCCCTCTGAGCGGGCGCGTTCGTGGCATGAAGCTGGGAAGCGGTTGATCGGCCGCCGTGGAGCGGCTGCGCACACCTGCTCACGGACAAATACATGCGAGACCTGGTATCTTGTGCTGCATGGTAGCCGGTGAAGCAAGTAATCAGGTTCCGGAGAAGATCGAGGTCCAGCTCCGTAAAGGGGTCCTGGAGTACTGCGTCCTGGCCCTTCTGCGAGACGGGCCCAAGTACGGGGTCGAGCTGCTGAAGGACTTGCAGGAGACCGTGCTCGCCACGAGCCCGGGCACCGTCTACCCCCTGCTTTCACGGCTCCGGCGCGACGAACTCGTCGTCACCACCTGGCAGGAGTCCTCCACCGGCCCGCCGCGCCGCTATTACGAGCTGACCGATGCGGGACGCACCGCGCTCGACTCCTTTACCGGCCTCTGGCCGGCATTCCGCGACACCGTCGACCACCTCCTTTCGCCCCCCAACGGGCGCCGGCACAACCCCTGAGGGGCGCACCTTGAAGACCGACGACAACACCCTGGTT
>NZ_JBHWDU010000246.1:0-1044 GCF_042734825.1 Kitasatospora sp. NPDC059648
CGTCGGCTACGAGATGGCCCTGCTCGTCGACCGAGCCGGCGCCGTCCTCACCCCCGCACTCCGCGCGGAACTCCAGGGCAGTCTCCTGCACTGACGGTTCGTCGGATACCGTCCAGGTATTCGAAGTACCTCCGCGTCCTTCCCGGGCCCGCTTCGGCGGGCTCGGGTTCGGACGTCGTACGGCCTTCGCACCACAGGCTCCGGACTCGTACCGAAGCTCGCACCGCACCGCCGCACCTTGTGAGGAGAGGAACCGTGACACCGCCCGACGACCGCAGCGGCCAGTACGGCGTTCCGTACCCTGGCACAGGCCATGACGCCTTCGGAGCACCCGGCGCCGGCCACGGTCAGCCGTACGATCGGCAGCAGTACGGACAGCCCCAACAGGACCCGTACGCCCGACCCGAGCAGCAGTACGGCCAGTACGGCCAGGCCGACCCGTACTCCCGGCCGCAGCCGGCCTTCGACGCCCCGCCGGCCGGCTACCCGGCGTCGGCGCCCGGCCCGGCGCCCGCCCGGGCTCCCGGCCACCAGCCGGCCCAGGAACCCGGGCACGTCGAGGAGTTCGAGGACGAACCGGACTCCGGCCCGCTGATCCGACCGTTCGCCATGACCGGCGGTCGCACCCGGCCCCGCTACGAGCTCGCGCTGGAGGCCCTGGTCTCCGCCGACGTCGACCCGCAGCGCCTGGCCACCCTCCTCCCGGAGCACCAGCGGATCTGCACCCTGTGCAGAGAGGTGAAATCCGTCGCCGAGGTCTCGGCGCTGCTCTCCCTTCCCCTGGGAGTGGCCCGCATCCTCGTGGCCGACCTGGCCGAAGCCGGCCTGGTCGCCATCCACCAGCCCGCTTCCGGCGGCGAATCCGGAAACCAGCCCGACGTCACGCTGCTCGAAAGGGTCCTCAGTGGACTTCGCAAGCTCTAACGCGGCCGCCCCCACCCGCGCCACCACCTCCGCGAAGATCGTCATCGCGGGCGGCTTCGGTGTCGGCAAGACCACGCTCGTCGGCGCCGTCTCCGAGATCAACCCCCTGCGCACCGAAGC
>NZ_JBHWDU010000247.1:0-1030 GCF_042734825.1 Kitasatospora sp. NPDC059648
GGCGAAGCTGAGAACTTAAGCGCCAGTAAACGGCGGTGGTAACTATAACCATCCTAAGGTAGCGAAATTCCTTGTCGGGTAAGTTCCGACCTGCACGAATGGCGTAACGACTTCTCGACTGTCTCAACCATAGGCCCGGTGAAATTGCATTACGAGTAAAGATGCTCGTTTCGCGCAGCAGGACGGAAAGACCCCGGGACCTTTACTATAGCTTGATATTGGTGTTCGGTTCGGCTTGTGTAGGATAGGTGGGAGACTTTGAAGCAGCAACGCCAGTTGTTGTGGAGTCGCCGTTGAAATACCACTCTGGTCGTGCTGGATGTCTAACCTGGGTCCGTGATCCGGATCAGGGACAGTGTCTGGTGGGTAGTTTAACTGGGGCGGTTGCCTCCTAAAGGGTAACGGAGGCGCCCAAAGGTTCCCTCAGCCTGGTTGGCAATCAGGTGTTGAGTGTAAGTGCACAAGGGAGCTTGACTGTGAGACTGACGGGTCGAGCAGGTACGAAAGTAGGGACTAGTGATCCGGCGGTGGCTTGTGGAAGCGCCGTCGCTCAACGGATAAAAGGTACCCCGGGGATAACAGGCTGATCTTCCCCAAGAGTCCATATCGACGGGATGGTTTGGCACCTCGATGTCGGCTCGTCGCATCCTGGGGCTGGAGTAGGTCCCAAGGGTTGGGCTGTTCGCCCATTAAAGCGGTACGCGAGCTGGGTTTAGAACGTCGTGAGACAGTTCGGTCCCTATCCGCTGTGCGCGTAGGAGTGTTGAGAAGGGCTGTCCCTAGTACGAGAGGACCGGGACGGACGAACCTCTGGTGTGCCAGTTGTTCTGCCAAGGGCATGGCTGGTTGGCTACGTTCGGGAGGGATAACCGCTGAAAGCATCTAAGCGGGAAGCCTGCTTCGAGATGAGCACTCCCACCTCCTTGAGAGGGTAAGGCTCCCAGTAGACGACTGGGTTGATAGGCCGGATATGGAAGCCCTGTGAGGGGTGGAGTTGACCGGTACTAATAGGCCGAGGGCTTGTCCTCAG